>QKCE01000298.1 GCA_003245785.1 Spirochaetales bacterium
TGCGCGGTCCCCTCGGTGACCATCGGCTCCGCCTCATTTACCGGTCTTGAACTCGGGATGAAAAAAAGCGGCGAAAACCTCGAATTGTCCCTGAGCGCCCTCGATTCCTCCGGGCAGTTCTCGGTGGACGGCTCGCTTACCCTCGGCGAGAAGGCGTATCTCCAGCTTTACGGCACCTTCGACACGATAAGCGTATCCAACGTCATCCGGACCGTGTACGCGATTACCGCGCCGGATCTCGCGACGGAGGCCGAACCGGCCGAGACGACCCTCGAGCCGATCAAGGCAACCACCGAGGCGTATTTTTCGACGGACTTCAGGAGCTTGTCCTTCAATTGCACGCGCATGGTACTCGCCTCCACCGAGAAGGACGGTCAATTCATGCTGTTATCCGCCAACGGCACGGAATCCAGCCTGTCCTTCACGGACATCGCCGTTTCCGTCTCCGGCTATACGGTAAACGGAAACGTGGGGGTGGATTTCGCCAAGGGGGACGTGCTTTTTTCCTCGGATTTTTCGGTCAATTCCCTTCCTTACAGACTCAACGGCCTTCTCGCGGGACGAACCCTATCGTTTTACGGGGATTACGGCTTCGCCTTCTCGATGGTTACCGACACGGGCGGCGCGATTTCCGGCGGTTTCAGTTTCGAGAACCTGCCGATTCCCGCCGGTAAAGCCCTCGTTTCCGCGTCCCTCGAAGCGGGATTCAGGTATTCCGCGGCGGAGGATTGGCAGATAACGGTAGAACGGGGGCATTTGGAGGAAGTGAACGGAATCCTGCCCATCGCGACCGTGGCGGATTTCACCGGAACAGCCGATGCCAACGGCGTGTTTCTCGATACCCTCACCCTGTCGGATAGCGTTTCGCGCCTGACGGGATACGCCGGGCTGAACCGCCTGGCCGGCGCGGACGGCGCGACGCGGTACGAAGGGGAGGCCGTGTTCACCTCGGACGCCGACGGCGAGTCCCTGCGCCTGAACGGCAACGTAACCGCGGGCCAAGACCTCTATCTCGATATTTCGGGAACATTCGCCAACCTGCCCCTTTCCCGTTTCCTGAAAAACCAGGGCACGGAAAACAGGGTTTCCGGCTCTTTCGGCCTTTCCGGCACGCCCCAGACGCCATTCGCCAACGTCGCGATCGAGGACTCCTCCTGGCGGGTAGCGGGCTTCGACCTCGAGGCCCGGGGGCGGCTAACCCTCGACGACCGCACTTGTACCCTGGCGGACGCGTCCGCCTCCTGGAACGGCAATTCGATAAGAAACCTCTCGGGCTCCGTGAGCCTGGCGGATTTCACGGCGAACTTCACCGCGGCCTATCAGGCGGTGGTCGGGCAATCCCCCCTCGACGCCGGTCTCGACGTTTCCTTCACGTCTTCCTCCTCCGGAGAGGGTTCGCTCGTAGCCCGCGCCGCCCGCGCCCTCGATACGTGCGAGCTCCGGGCGGGAGTGCGCGATATCGGATGGAAGACCCTGAAGAACGAAGAGGGCCTCACCGTTTTGATTACCCGCCAACCCGGCCTTACCGAGCTTTCCGCGGGTTCGGTAACGGGTTTCATCGCGGATACGGGCGAGTTTTCCCTCGATTCTCCCCGAACGAATCCAGTCGCGTTCAGCGCCTCCGGAAAGCTGGATCCCGAGGACCTCGACGTGTTCGTGGACGGATTGGCGATTGACCTTCCCCGCCTTTGGAAATTTACCGGTCAGGATTCGGTATCGGTAACCTCGGGGCAAATCTCGGGGAATCTCGGGATATCGGGACTCATGAACGATCCCGATTTCGCCGGCGAACTCCTGGGGGCGGGGTTGGTCGTGCACGCGCCTATCGTTTCCGCCCAGGATTTCGGCCCCTTCGATTTACGTCTCGTCGCTGACAAGAAGGAATTTACCATTTCGCCGGTTAGAATTCGCGCCAAGAAAGGCTCCATCGACCTTTCGGCCATTTTCACCTTCGAAAGGTGGCTACCGACGTCCTTTTCCGTAAAAACCTCGGTACCCAGATCCGATCTAGTCCAATTGAACGTGAAAAACGCCTTGTTTTCGGCTTCTGGCTTCGCTGGGTGGGATTTGACGGTCAATCTCGAGCAGGGCCGGCTTGCGGTCTACGGCGACGCCGTGTACGAGCGGGGATCTATCGCCATAACCGGCTCCGGCGGCGGAGCCGGACAGGGCGGCGCCGCCGAACCGGTCAGTCCTATAGAGAACCTTTCCCTCGATCTGGGCATCGAGATTGGCAACAAGGTCGAATTGAGGTGGCCCACCGATGAATTCCCGATCATCAGCGGGTTGCTGCAGGCCGACGCGCCCCTCCAATTATCCCTGGATACCGCGAGCAAGCGATTTTCCCTCAAGGGTTCCACGAACCTGAAAGGCGGGCAGATATTCTACGTCAAGCGTAATTTCTACCTTCGCCAGGGCCGTATAGAGTTTAACGAGAACGAGAACATATTCGACCCGATCATTACCGCCCGGGCGGAAATCCGCGAACGGGATTCCGCGGGGGACCCGGTCCGGATAATACTTTCGGCTGAAAACCAGCGTTTCTCGAAATTTTCACCCGTCCTGTCGTCGGACCCCACGAAGTCCGAGATGGAGCTGTTGGCCCTTCTCGGGCAGGCCGTTACGGCGGATACGAGCAGGGAGACCCTGATGCGCGACACGATGATCACCGCGTCGGACCTGGTTACCCAATTAAGCGTATTCCGCCAGGCGGAAAACGGGGTTCGTGACCTTTTGGGCCTGGATCTATTCTCCATACGTACCCTGATCCTGCAGAACGCGATTTTCGGGCCGGCCCTGAAGACGAACGCCGATACCCCGATGACCATCGGTAACTATTTCGACAACACCACTGTTTATATGGGAAAATACCTGGGATCCGCCATGTATGCAGACGCGCTGCTCCATTTCAGCTATTACGATCCGAAATCCGATCAAAATACGGGAAAGGAGCAAAGCTTGTTCGGGAATATGCTGTTTCAACCGGAATTCGGACTGGAAGTCACCACGCCTTTTTTCCTGCTGCGATGGGGGATCACCCCCGGTTTCACGCCGGAAGACCTGCGGACGCTTTTCGTGCCGGATAACGCGGTTACGCTGTCCTGGAAGTTTTCATACTGAACGGATATATGTTATAGTACACACCTTAAGGGACTATTCAGACGAGCCAACCCAGGTTGGCGAGGTTTCAAGGAGCTTTCTTCGATGCGCATTAGATCAATCGCCCTCACCCTGATGCTTTTTCTCGCCTTCGGCCTCGGCGCCCAAACAGCCGAGGATTGGTATCAGGACAAACCGATCAGGGCAGTCACCTTCGACGGCCTGAAAAACGTGTCCGAAACCGAGCTTTCGGGCATTTTTTCCGCCTATAGCGGAAAAAAGTTCAGCGACGATTTGTATTGGGAAATCTTACAGAAGCTCTATGCCCTCGAATACTTTGACGAAATCACGCCCCTTGCGCTGCCCGGGGACAAGGACCGCAATACGGTACTTCTCCAGTTCACGGTCAAGGAAAAGCCGGTTATCGGAAAAATTTCCTTCAGCGGACAGGATAGGATCCGCAAGGGCGACCTTCTCTCGAAGGTAACCCTCAAGGAAGGGGATATCTATAACGAACTGAAGAGCCGCGCGGACGAACGGGCCATCCGGGATTACTACCTCGAAAAGGGCTACGCCAACGCCCGCGTCTCATCCTCCACGACCCAGGAAAAAGACGGCAGCTTCACCCTGCTTTTCACCATTTCGGAGGGCAAGCAAACCGTAATCTCCTCGATTTCCTTCGAGGGCAACCAGGTAATCGCCTCGAGGACCCTCAAGGGCATCCTCTCCCTCAAGGAGGCAAAACTCCTTTCGAGCGGTACCTTCCGGGAAGTGATGCTCGAGCAAGACAAGGTAACGGTAAAGAATTACTACACCGAACGGGGATATATCGATGCCGCCGTCACGGAAGTGCGCCGCTCGGTGGACTCCGAGACCGATCCGGACAAGAACCTGCTTTCCCTTACCTTCGTGGTCAGCGAAGGCGACCAGTACACCTACGGCGGGACCGCGATAGAGGGCAACACCATCTTCAAGACCGACGAACTCCTTACGAACATCCACCTGAAAGAAGGCGACGTGATGAACCAGGGAAAGTTCGACACGGGATACCAGGCGATCGCGGACGTGTATTTCGAGAACGGCTACACCTCCAATTACATCAACCGCAAGGAGATCCGGGACGCGGAAAAGCACCGGGTTTCCTACGAGATTACCGTCGTGGAAAGCGAACGGAGCCATATCGAGAACATCATAATCAAGGGCAACACAAAAACGAAGGACAAGGTAATCCTTCGCGAGTTCAGCCTCGAGCCGGGCGACATTTTCTCCAAGGGCAAGCTCATCAACAGCGTGCGTAACCTGTATAACCTCCGGTATTTCTCCGTCGTGGCCCCCGACCTCGTCCAGGGGTCCGAGGAGAACCTCGTCGACGTCGTGATCACCCTCGAGGAACAGTCGACCGCTTCCGTCCAGTTCGGCGTTACCTTCTCCGGCGTCACCGACGCGGATTCCTTCCCCCTGTCCGTTTTCGTGCAGTGGGAAGACACCAACCTCTTCGGCAACGGCCAAACCCTTTCGACCAACGTCACGGCCTCGCCGGACACGCAGAATCTTACCCTCGGCTTCTCGCAAAACTGGTTCATGGGGACGCCCCTTACCGTGAGTTTCAATTTCTCGATCTCCCATCAGCAGCTCTACGCCTATCAGGACAGCCTGTACCCGATATTCAGCGACGACTACTACGACGAGAACGGCATGGTTCCCGACCCGTTCACGTCACTCGCGGAATACGAGGACGCGACCTCGATAGACGAGTCCTTCCGCATGAAATACGACCGCTGGAAATACGGGGTCGGCGCGTCGACGGGCTATCGCTGGACCCCGAATTTCGCCATGGTAACCCTCCGCGGCGGCCTCAACTTCTCCGTCGTCCAGAACTTTTACGACGATCAGCTCTACAGGCCCGCCGACAAGAGCATCCGCGACCAGCACGGCGCCTGGGGCTGGAGCAACTCCGTATGGTCCAGGGTGTCCCTCGACGACCGCGATCTCAATTACGATCCCTCGAAGGGCTGGTTCACGAGCCAGCAGTTCACCTTCTACGGGCTCTTCCCGGATATCGAGACCGATTATTACATGAGGTCCGATACCAAGGCCGAAGTCTATATCACGCTCCTCGATTACCCCCTCACGAACGTCTTCAACCTGAAGTTCGTGCTCGCGGGCTACACCGGGTTATCCTTCCTTGAACCGACGAACGGCAACGAAATCGGCGATACCAACAAGCTCTATATCGACGGCATGTTCATAGGGCGCGGCTGGAGCGACCTCTACTCGACCGTACGCGGCGATCTCCAGCTGAACCATTGGCTCGAGCTCCGCATGCCCCTGGCTCCCGGGGTGCTCGCCGCGGACTTCTTCCTAGACGCCGTCGCGATCAAGGCGAAGCCCGGGGACATCAACTCGATCACCCTGGACGATTATTACTTCAGCTACGGGCCGAGCCTCCGGTTCTCGATCCCGCAGTTCCCCCTCCGGCTCATGTTCGCCAATACCTTCCGGATCCAGAACGGATCATTCGAGTGGGGAAACGGCACGGGTCCGGACTGGAAATTCGTGCTGTCCTTCAACATCGCGAACCTCTAAGAAAAGAACTTTGGCCCGGCGAGACGCGCCGGGCCAGAGCATGCAACGACGTACCGACCAGGAGATACGAAATGAAAAAAATACTGATGATCGCCCTTTCCCTCGCCTTGTTCGCGGGAGCGGCGAGCGCCCAACAGATAACGAAATTCGCGGTGGTCGACACCGCCCGCATTTATGCCTCGTTTTACCGCGACTCGAGGAACGTGCGCGATTACGAGTCCAAGAAAACCCAGTATCAGGGCGAGATAAAGCGCATGTCCGACGAGATCAAGAAGCTTCGCCAGGACAAGGTGGACGCCGAAACCCTCGGCGACCAGGCGAAGGCGGCGAGACTCGATTCGGAGATCGCCACGAAAACCGGTTATCTCGTCGAGTACTCAAAGGTCAAGAACGCGGAGCTCGATACCCTCAAGAAAAAACTGATAACCGACGACGCGTTCTACTCAAGCTTATACGCCCAGATCCAGAAAATCGCCGAATCCGACGGCTACAGCATGGTGTTGAGCCTTCAGGAAGACAATTCGATCATATGGTACAGCCCTACCGTGGACATTACCGAAAAGGTCCTGAGGGCGATGACCAACGCCCAGTAACGGTTCGGGAACGCCTTACCCATGTCCGACGTGACGCCCATGATGGCCCAATATCTCGGGATCAGGGAACAATACCGCGACGCGGTTTTGTTTTTCCGTCTCGGGGACTTCTACGAGATGTTCAACGAGGACGCGATAGAGGTAAGCCGATTACTGAACCTGACGCTCACCAAGCGGGGCGGCAGCCCGATGTGCGGCATTCCCTACCACGCTTCGAGGGTGTACATCGCCCGGCTCCTGCGGGCGGGAAAAAAAATCGCCATATGCGAGCAGGTCGCGCTGAACGCCCCGGGTAAGGGCCTCGCCGAGCGAAAGGTCGTAGAGGTTATCACCCCGGGGACGGTCGTCGACGAGGATTATCTCGAAAGCGGGGCAAATAACTACCTCATATCCCTCTCGACGGCGGAATCGCCCTCCGGCAGGAGTTTCGCCCTCTCCTGGATCGACGTTTCCACGGGCGAGCTTTCCGCGGCTTCGGCTCCCGAGGCGGAGGCCGTCGAATTCGTCCGCCGCGAAACCGGGCGCCTTCAGCCCCGCGAGATGCTGGCCCAGCAGTCGGTCTTGGAGGAATGGCCCGAGATCGCGGAAGCCTGCGCGGGAATCCCCGGCATGGTGGTTAACCGCTACCCCGATTGGAGCTACAACAGGGAAGTCGCCTTCCGGCGCCTTTGCGCGCATTTCAAGACGGCGAGCCTTGCCGCCTTCGGGATAGACGAGCGCGACCCTGTCGTGCCGGGAATGGGGCTCCTTCTCGAGTACCTGGAATCCACGGCCGGCGCGGCCATATCCCATATCGGCGGCATCCGCCTGATCCGCGAGGGCGAGTTCGTATCCATCGACGACGCGACGAGAAAAAACCTGGAGCTCACGAAAAATCTCCGGGACGGGTCCGAGCGGTATACCCTGCTCGAAACCCTCGACCATACCCGAACCTCCATGGGCAAGCGCCTCTTGCGGGCCTGGATTCTCTCGCCCCTCGCCGACGCGGCGGCCATCGCTGCCCGGGCGGACCGGGTCGAGCGGCTGTATCGGGATCAGCGGCTCCTTTCCAAAATACGCGAAATACTCTCGGGAATCCTCGATATCGAACGCCTTGCGGGCAGGATCGGCATGTCCCGAGCCCACGGGAAAGACCTGGTGGCGCTTTCAAAAAGCCTTTCTTCCTTCCTGGCCCTCGCGGGACTGAACGAAGCGGACTTGATTTCCGGGGATTTTACGGCCGACGAACTCGAATCGATACGGGGCTTGATCGACCTGTTGGACCGATCGCTCCTCGAGGACGCGCCGGTCGTCCTCAACGAGGGCGGCCTGATTCGGGAGGGTTGGTCCGCCCGGCTCGACGAGCTTCGGGGCTTGCGGGACAATTCCCGCGGGGTTCTCGAGGCGTACCTTGAAGAGGAACGGGTAAGGACGGGCATCCAGAACCTGAAAATACGGTACAACCGGATGCTCGGATATTTCATCGAGGTGTCCAAGGGCAATCTCGATTCGGTTCCCGCCCACTTTATCCGGCGAAGGTCCCTTGCGGCGGGAGACCGTTTCACCACCGACCGCCTGGTAGAGCTCGAAACCGAGCTGAACGGGGTATCGGCGGGCATCGTGGAGCTCGAGCAGGAGATTTTCCTCGAGATTCGCGGAAAGGTAGCCGGTTACCTGCCTTTGCTCTCCCGGGTCGCCGGGGGCGTCGCGAAAATGGACGCGCTCCAGTCTTTCGCCCGCGCGGCCACGGTTTCCGCCTGGGTAAAACCTGAGTTTACCGCCGACGGTGCCATAGACATCGCCGACGGCAGGCACCCGGTCGTGGAAGCCCATCTGCCCGGCGGAGAATTCGTTCCCAACGGCATACGGCTTTCCTGCGCCGAGTCCGCAGGGATACCCTCATTCGCCCTCATAACCGGACCTAACATGGCCGGTAAAAGTACCTTCTTGCGGCAAACCGCCCTTATCGCCATCATGGCGCAAATCGGGTCTTTCGTGCCGGCCGCATCCCTTAGACTGGATCCTGTAGACCGGGTGTTTTGCCGCGTCGGCGCTACCGACAACCTTGCCCGGGGAGAATCGACCTTTCTCGTGGAGATGACGGAAACCGCGCTCATCCTGCGTTCCGCCACGGTAAAGAGCTTGGTTATCATGGACGAAGTGGGTCGGGGAACCTCCACCGAGGACGGCCTCTCCATGGCCCAGGCCGTAACCGAGTTCCTTCTCGAGCGGGTGGGCGCCCGAACGCTCTTCGCCACCCATTACCATGAACTTTCCCGGGTTTCCCATCCCAAGCTCGCCGATTGGTGCCTCGACGTGCTGGAAACCGAGGGTAACGTGGTCTTCCTGAAAAAAGTCCGCCCCGGGGCGTCGGGAAATTCCTACGGCATCCATGTGGCGCGGCTCGCGGGCATCCCCGAAGCGGTATTGACCCGGGCGGGGGAACTCCTCGCGGCGCATACGGCCCAGGGTCCCGAAACGATCAGCGTACCTAAGGCCCCGCGTCCCGACCCGGAGGTCCCTTCGCGGCCCCCCGCCAAAGTCGCGCAAGGAGGGCTTTTCCCGGAGGAAGAACTGGTTCTGGACGAGCTCCTTTCGACCGATACAAACCGGTGCACTCCCATGGAAGCCCTCCAATTGGTCGACCGGTGGAAAAAACGCCTCTCGGGACTTTGAGAAACCGGCAATCGTCCGGATTTGGACCGACAAGCCCAATATGCCCGGTATTTTCCCGACAAGAGCCCGGTGGTCGCGGTCCGGTCCTATCGCGTCTTTTTTCTCAGCCTTTTTGGATCCGCAAATTTGCATCCTTTGCGGCAACGCCTCCCGGACTGCGCTCCCTCTTTGCGTCTCGTGTTTCGAGGCGAAATTTCTCGCGGAAGCCCGGAATCCCCGGCTTACACGGTGCCTGCATTGCGGAAAGCCCTTGATTTCCGCCGTCGGCCGTTGCGTAACCTGCAGGGACGAGGCCGATGATTCGTCTCCCTTGGACGGCATTCACTCGCTATTCCCGTACTCCCCCGCCTGCCAGGATTTACTGACCCGGTGGAAAATAGAGGGTTTGCGCGGGCTCGGGGTTCCCTTAACCGAACTCGTCGCGATTGCCTTGGCGCGCCTGGCCGAAGGCGAGTTCGGGATAGTACCGGTCCCTCCAAGGCCGGGAAAGATCAGGGAGAGAGGTTGGGACCAGATGGAGGATATCGCCCGGGGATTGGAACGTCGCCATGGCTTTTACGTTTTGAGACCTCTTACTCGCTGCGCGGGAATACAGCAAAAAAAGCTTGGCCGGCTGGGAAGGCTGGAAAACCTCAAAGGCGCGATACGTTGCGCGGCTACGGGTCCCTATCCGGACACGATATTCGTAATCGACGATCTGGTCGCGACGGGTTCTACCCTCGCGGCCTGTGCCGAGGCTTTGAAAGCCCAGGGCGTTGGAAAAGTGTACGGTTTTACGCTGTTTTATGATTGACTTTCCGCGTCGACTTGACATTTCGATACCCATATGCTAGTTTAATAAACGAACATTATTAGATTCTAAATTAAGGAGTCGTTCGAACGGCTCCTTTTTCATATACGCACCCAATCGTGCATGACCGAAAGGTCGGGGAGCCTACGGAATTGGAATTTGTCGCTCCGGACAAGATACCGTATTATTCGGATTGCGAACCCCTGGTGCAGGGCCTCGGGTACAGTCTCGTGGAACTGGTCGTTTTCAAACGGCAAGCAACCTGGCACATCAAGGCCGTCATCAGCGGCGCCGAAGGGGTAGGCATCGCGGATTGCACCCGCGTGCATCGCGCGCTTCTGCCCCGCCTCGAAGCGATCCTTTCCTCCCAGGACATGTACGTGGAGGTGACCTCTCCCGGCCTGGACCGCGTACTCAAGAACGCCGCTGAATTTTCGCTGTTCGTCGGCAAGCAGGTCAAGGTATGGAACACCGATATCTCGGACTGGGAAACCGGTACCGTTTCGGCTTCCGACGGAGAGTCCGTCACGCTGACCACTGATAAGGGCGAAGTTCGCATGCCCTATTCAAAAATAGCAAAGGCAAAATTGTCCGGTACCAGGTAACCCGTACGGACCGCGAGATAAAAACCGCCGTGCCCGGGGGTTCGACCATGGCGACAGGCGGTATTTAAAACAAGCCGACGGTATGCCGGCGCAGTTTCAGGGAATTTTACAACAAGTCGACCAAAGGTCGACGCAGTTTCAAGGGATTTTTACAACAAGTCGACCAAAGGTCGACGCAGTTTCAAGGGATTTTACAACAAGTCGACCAAAGGTCGACGCAGTTTCAAGGAGTTTTTCATGTCCGCAGAAATGGCAGAAGCGATACGCCAACTCGTTCAGGAAAAAGGAATCGACGAAGACCTAGTTTTCAGGATGATCGAGGACACCCTCAAAGCCGCATATAAACGCAAATACGGTACGAATGACAACGCGGTAGTATCCTTCAACGAAGACCATACCGACGTTTCCATTTATTCGAGAAAGACCATCGTCGACGGCGTTTACAACCCGGTAATCGAGATCGAACTCGAAGAGGCGGTCGAGCTGGACCCCGAGTGCGAAATCGGCGATGAACTCCTTATCGAGGTGGATCCCCGCGAATTCGACCGTATTTCGGTCCAGTCCGCCAAGCAGACCGCCCACCAATCGATTCGCGATATCCAGAAAGACAGCCTGTATTCCGAATACAAGGACAAGGTCGGCGAGATCATAATCGGCTATTATCAGCGCGAACGGAACGGCAATATATACGTGGATCTCGGGAAGGTCGAGGGTATTTTCCCCAAGAAATTCCAGTCTCCCCGGGAAACTTACCGCCAAAACGACCGCATCAAGGCCCTGATCTCCGAGGTTCGAAAGACCCAGACGGGCCTCCAGATCGTCCTTTCGCGAACCGACCCGGATTTCGTGCGCCGCATCCTGGAACTCGAGGTCCCGGAAATATACGACCGTACCGTGGAAGTCCACAAGATCGTGCGCGAGCCCGGTTACCGGACCAAGGTCGCGGTTTCGTCCAATCGGGAGGACGTGGACCCCGTCGGCGCTTGCGTCGGCTTGAAGGGCGTCCGCATCCAGTCGGTCATCCGGGAGCTTGAGGGCGAGAAAATCGACATTCTCAAGTTCGACCCGGACCCCAGGGTATTCATCCGGAACGCCCTGTCCCCCGCCGAGGTCAATGACGTAGTAATCCTCGACGAGGTGAAGCGAACCGCCCTCGCCGTCGTGTCGGATCAGCAGTTCTCCCTCGCGATCGGCAAGCAGGGCCTCAACGTCAGGCTCGCGAACCGACTCGCGGACTGGAGCATCGACGTAAAGACCGAGGAGCAGTTCGAGGAGATGGACCTTACCGCCGAGTCCCGGCGGGCGGTCGAAAGCCTGTTCTCGGACGAGCAGCCCGTCGAGGAAATCTCCGACGTGGCGGAACTTCCGGGCGTCTCGGAGGAACTCGTTTCAGTCCTCCGGAACAACGGAATCGACAAAATCGAGTCCCTTTTGGCTATGGACGATACGGCGATCGAGTCCCTCGACGGCATGACCGACGAGCTCTCGACCGCCCTCGAAGGGATCATGAAGGAAAATCTCGAGGTGGTGGAAGACGCACCCGATACGGACGCGGTCTTGGCCGCGGAGCAGGCCGTCGCCGAAGAGAGCGAGGCGGAAGAATACGAATGTCCCGAATGCGGGGCTTCCATCACGATCGATATGACAACGTGTCCCAATTGTGGTATTGGTCTTAGCTTTGAATACGAGGACGAGGAATAGGATACCATATGGCCGAAGATCTTGAGAATACGCAGAAACCGAAGGTAATTCTGAACAAACAGAAGAAATCCGATACATCGACGGCTGACCAGACCTCGGCGGCATCCGCCCAAGGCGAGAAGAAAAAAGTCGTCGTGGTCAAGAAAAAAAGCCCGACTCCCCACGTTCAGGAACCGGTAGAAACGCCGGTCAAGCGGACCGTGCACGTTATACCCGTGCATTCCGCTGAGAACGATAAGCCCGTCGCTTCCGCGGAACCCAAGGCCGGCGACGAAAAAGGCGACGATTCGTCGGGCGTCAAGGAAAGAAGAAAACCCCAATCAATAGAATTGAGCCCCCCGCGGCCCAACGTCAAGGTCGGAAATCTCGCCGATCGAGGCAGACCGGGGCAGCGCCCTCAGGGCGGACGCGGCGGTTACGGCAGCCGGGAAAATTTCTCCGGCGCGCAAGCCCGCGAGGGTGCCGGTTCCCGCGGTCCCGGCGGCTATCAGGGCGGCTACCAAGGCGGCCAGGGCGGCCAGGGCGGCGGCTATCAGGGCAATCGCGGTCCCGGCGGCTACCAAGGCGGTCAGGGCGGCGGTTACCAGGGTAATCGCGGTCCCGGCGGCTACCAGGGCGGCCAGGGCGGCGGTTATCAGGGTAATCGCGGTCCCGGTGGCTACCAGGGCGGCGGTTATCAGGGCGGCCCCGGCCGTCCCGGCGGTTATCAGGGCGGCCCCGGCCGTCCCGGCGGGTACCAGGGCGGTCCCGGCCGTCCCGGCGGGTACCAGGGCGGTCCCGGCCGCGGTCCCGGCGGCCCCGGCCGACCGGGTGGTCCCGGCGGCTCTCCCATGCCACTCGCCTCGGGCAAAGGCCCGGCGAAGAAGCAGCCCTTCAAGGGCAAGAAGGGTTCCAACTACCGAAAGGACAAGGAACTCGACTTCGAGGAGAAGCTCCTTCAGCAAAAGAAAAAGGCCCAGGATAAGGCCAATGCCATTCCCAAGGAAATCGAGATTATGGAAACGATCTCCGTTTCCGAGCTTGCCCGGAAGATGAACCTCAAGGCCTCCGAGCTCATCGGGAAACTCATGGGCATGGGCATGATGGTCACTATGAACCAGTCCATCGACGCGGACACCGCCACGATTCTCGCCTCCGAGTACAACTGCGAGGTTCATATCGTCAGCCTGTACGACGAGACGGTCATCGAAAGCGAGAGCGACGCGGGCACCGAGCTCATGCACCGTCCCCCGGTCGTCACGATCATGGGACACGTCGATCACGGTAAGACCAAGACCCTCGACGCGATCCGGAGCGCCAACGTGGCCGCCGGCGAGTTCGGCGGTATCACCCAGCATATCGGCGCCTATACCGTCGAGACCGCGAAGGGAAAGGTTACGTTCCTCGATACCCCCGGTCACGAGGCCTTCACGATGATGCGCGCCCGCGGCGCGGCGATTACCGATATCGTCGTGCTCGTGGTCGCCGCCGACGACGGCGTGATGCCCCAGACCATCGAGGCGCTCAACCACGCCAAGGACGCGAAGGTACCGATCATCGTCGCGGTGAACAAGATAGACAAGCCCGAAGCCAACCCGGACCGCGTAAAAACACAGCTGTCCGATTACGGCCTGATTCCGGAAGAGTGGGGCGGGGAAACCCAGTTCGTGCACATCAGCGCGCTCCAGAAAACCGGTCTCGACGCCCTTTTGGACGCGATACTCATCCAGGCGGAAGTTCTCGAACTCACCGCGAACTATGAATGCCGTGCCGAGGGAAAGGTCATCGAGTCGAGGATCGACCACGGGCGGGGTATCGTCGCGACGATCATCGTCGAGCGCGGAACCCTTTCCACCGGGGATCCCTACGTGGCGGGCGTCTATTCGGGACGCGTTCGCGCCATATTCAACGATCGCGGCGAAAAAATCGACGAGGCAACGCCGAGCATGCCGGTCGAAATCCTCGGCCTCGAGGGCATGCCCAACGCGGGCGACCCCTTCCAGGTTACCGAGAACGAGCGCCACGCGCGCCAGATTTCCTCCAAACGGCAGGAACTCAAGCGGTTCGAGGATTCCAGGAACGTGAAGAAAGTCACGCTGGACAACCTTTACGACACGATCCACGAGGGCGAGATCCAGGAGCTCAAGGTCATCATCAAGGGCGACGTGCAGGGTTCCGTCGAGGCGCTCAAGTCGTCCCTGGAAAAGCTTTCCACGAAGGACGTGCGCCTGAGCGTGATCCACGCATCCGCGGGCGCGATCAACGACTCGGACGTAATGCTCGCCGCGGCGGATTCCAACGCGATCATCATCGGCTTCAACGTGCGGCCGACCCCCCAGGCAAAGCTTCTGGCCGACCAGGAGAAGGTCGATATCCGCAAGTACAACGTCATCTACAAGGCCGTCGAGGAAATCGAGCAGGCCATGGAAGGCATGCTCAAGCCGGATATCAAGGAAGAGGTCATCGGTATGGTCGAGGTACGCGACGCGATCAAGGTGCCCAAGATCGGTACCATCGCGGGATCCTACGTCCTTCAGGGCACGGTCAAGCGTTCTTCCACGGTCCACGTCATTCGCGACGGCATCGTGATATATACCGGCAAGCTCGCGTCCCTCCGGCGCTTCAAGGACGACGTCAAGGAAGTCGCCTCGGGATTCGAATGCGGTATCTCGGTCGAGAACTTCAACGACGTCCGCATCGGGGACCAGTTCGAGGTCATCGAGTTCGTCGAGGTCGCGCGCAAGCTCAAGGATAGCGAGAAACTCGAATCCGGCAAGCCGAAAGCCGAGTAACGGGCGGAATCGATGGGCGAATACCGACTGGATCGGCTCGGCGAGCAGATCCGCGAAGAAATTTCCAAGATGATTCTCGGGGGTCGCGTCAAGGACCCCCGGGTTTCCACCTTCCTCACCATTCATAGGGTCGAGGTATCTGGCGATCTCGGGTACGCGAAGGTATACGTATCCAGCTTCATGAGCCCGAAAGAAACGGCCCAGGGCGTGAAAGGCCTTGAGCATGCCGCCGGGTTCATTCAAAGCACTATCGGGAAAAAGCTCCGGATACGTCAATTCCCACGCCTTACCTTCATTCATGACGAAAGCATCCGCGAGGGATTCGAGATGGTCCAAAAGATCAACAAACTCGACATACCGGGCGAGGAAGGAACGGACGAATAACCTTGTCCGAATCCAACGAGGGAATCGTCCTTCTCGCAAAGCTTCCGGGGATCACGAGCTTTTCCGCCCTGTGGCAGGTCAAGGACGCGCTTAAAATCAAAAAAACCGGCCATACCGGGACTCTCGATACCTTCGCCGACGGCTTGCTCGTCGCGTTGACGGGAAAGTACACCCGTCTCGTTCCCTATATTACCGACTGCGACAAGGAATACCTGGCGTACGTATCCTTCGGAACCGAAACGGATACCCTCGACCCCGAGGGTACCGTGGTCGCCGAGTCTCCCTTGCCGGAATTTGACGCGGTGATACGCGCCTTGGAAGGCTTTAAGGGCGAGATAAACCAGGTGCCTCCGTTGTATTCGGCGGTTCACGTGGAGGGTAAACGCGCCTCGGACAGGGTGCGCGGGGGCGAAGCGATAGAGCTGGAACCCAGGAAAGTCACCATCCACGAATGCGAGCTCCTCGAATCCGAAAGCCGGGACGAAGCCGGAAAACGACTCGTCGCTGGTTGCTCGCTCAGGGTTCGCTGCTCAAAGGGTACCTATATAAGGTCCTTGGCCAGGGATATAGCCCTGGCCGCCGGAAGCCGCGCCCACCTGGCGGCGTTGAGACGGACAAGAATCGGTCCTTTCCCGCTTGATCGGGCGGCGGGGAAATCCCTCCTTACGCCCTTTTCGAAGGAACTATCCTACAAATTCGGGGTAGGGGAGCGCCCCCCGAGGATTCCACCGGACGAACTCAGGACTTCGTTATTGGCGTTCACCAGGGATATGGCCTCAATAATCGGTTTACCCCACATCGATCTCGCGCCCGATCGCAGAAAAGAATTCTCCCGTGGCATTCATCCTGAGGCTTGTTGGTTTTCCGGCCATTTAACGGCCCGAAATTCCGTTTTTTGCGGCGAAGAGTTCATGGGCACCATCGTTAACGAAAACGGAAAGCTCGCCTACGGCTTCGTATGCGGGGGTCCGGCATGAAAACCCTCTTGTGGGACCGGCTTTCCTCCCCGGAGACCGAAGCGCTCATCGATGCCCTCTGCGTCAATAAAAAGGGCACCGCCCTGACCATCGGCGGCTTCGACGGTCCCCATTTGGGACACCGCGCGCTATTCGACGCCGTTCTGGAAAACGCCGAAGCGCACCGTCACGTCCCGGGAATCGTCACCTTTTTCCGTTCTCCCGGTACCCTGAAAAAGGGAGACCAATACCCGGGTGACGTTTCGACCCTCAATTTGAGGCTCGGGCGTTTCGCCGAACTGGGTTTCGAATTCGCCGTCCTGATTGACTTTTCCTCGGATTTCAGTAAAATAGCAGGAGGTGTATTCTTCGATATTCTGGTAAAAAAGGTTCGCATGCGGTACGTGGCCGTCGGCCCGGATTTCCGTTGCGGGCATCGCCTGGATACCGGAATGGCGGAAATTTCCGCCATTGCCCACCGGGATGGTTTCCGTTTCGATTCCATTCGGCAAGTTGAGATCGACGGACTGAGGATAAGCTCCAGCGCCGTCCGAAAAGCGATCCAAGCTGCCGATTTCGCCCTCGCGGAACGATATCTCGGTCATCCATTTTTACTGGATTTCACCGCCCTGGTTTGGGAGGCTAACGGCACGTCGCTGTCGGTACCCGCCGGGACAATCACCCAAACGCTTCCCCGACCGGGGGCGTATCCCGTCCTGCTTCTGCTTTCCGACGGGAACAAGGCTGCCGCGAATTTACGCGTCGGGCCGGATACGGTAACGCTGCACCCCTCCGTGGGCGCCGATTTACCGCCGACCGATACGGTACTTGCGGTACGATTTTAGGTTATCATGACGATATTGATAGAGAAGGAGTAAGTATGGCACTTACAAAAGAAGAAACCACCGCGGTGGTCTCGAAATTCGGCGACAACGAAAAGGATACCGGAAATACCAAGGTCCAGATCGCGTTGCTCACCGAGCGCATCAAGCAGCTCACCGAGCACTGCAAAACCTTCAAGAAGGATAAAAACAGCACCCGCGGTCTTATCATTCTCGTCGGTCAGCGCCGCAGGCTGCTCAAGTACCTGCAACGCAGGGACCTCGAGGGTTACCGGGCCCTTATTCAGGCTCTCGGACTCCGCAAATAAGGTCAAAGTTACCTGCCCTCCCTAAGGCGGGTAACTTTTTTCATTTTTAGGCAATAATCAAGGAATACAACATATGTCTACCAGAGTAACTTACCGGATCGGGGACGAAGACCTCATCCTGGAAACCGGTCATCTCGCGAAGCAGGCGAACGGTTCCGTGTACGCCCAGTACGCCGGTTCCGCGGTCATTGCGACCGCCTGCGCCTCCTCCTCTAGCCAGGAAGGGCTCGACTACGTGCCCCTTACCGTCGACTATAACGAGAAGTACTACGCCGCCGGCAAGATTCCCGGCGGTTTCATCAAGCGCGAGACGCGGCCCAAGGACAAGGAAATCCTCGTTTCCCGCCTCATCGACCGCCCCATGAGGCCCCTCTTCGACAAGGCCTTCGGCCGCGACATCCAGATCGTCCCGACCACCATTTCCTCCGACATGCTCAATCCCCCGGACATTCTCGCGGTCATCGCGAGTTCCGCGGCGGTCACCATTTCCGACATCCCCTTCAACGGCCCGGTCGCCGCGGCGCGCATCGCCTACATCGACGGCGATTACGTGATCAACCCGACCTTCGAGCAGATCGATAAGGCCGACATGGAAATCGTCGTCGCCGGTACCGCCGAGGGCATTACCATGGTCGAGGGCGGCGCCCACGAAGTTTCCGAGGAAGTCATGCTCGGCGCCCTCGACAAGGCCAGCGAGTTCATCAAGGTTATCTGCAAGCTTCAGGACGAGCTTCGGGCCAAGGTGGGCAAGGAAAAACTCCCCTTAAGCCCCCTCAAGGTCGAGCTCGCCAACCGCGACGCGATCCACTCCGCCGCCTATCCCCGCCTCTCCGAGGCCCTCTTCGTGAAGGGCAAGTTCGAGCGCCGCGACGCCTGCGACGCCGTCAAGTCCGACCTCGCGGGCCAGTACGCCGAGCAGCTCGAGGACGGAGTCCAGAAGAAGCTCTTCGACGCGCTCTTCGAGGACATGGAATACAACATCCTCCGCGGCACGATCCTGGACAAGGGCGTGCGCGTCGACGGACGCGGCACCGAGGATATCCGCGACATTACCTGCGAAATCGGCGTGCTGCCCCGGCCCCACGGCTCGGCGGTATTTACCCGCGGCGAGACCCAGGCCCTCGCGGTCGCGACCCTCGGAACCGTGTTCGACGAACAGGTTTACGACGACATCGAGGGCGACCGGCGCGAAAACTTCATTCTCCATTACAACTTCCCGCCCTATTCGGTCGGCGAAGTCGGTCGCATGGGTACCGGACGCCGCGAGATCGGCCACGGCTACCTCGCGCGCCGCTCCCTCCAGCCCATGGTTCCTTCCCGGGAAGCGTTCCCCTACACGGTCCGCGTGGTCTCCGAGATTCTCGAGTCCAACGGTTCGTCTTCCATGGCGAGCGTCTGCGGCGGAACCCTTTCCATGCTTCACGCTGGCGTGCCCATGAAGGCTCCCGTGGCGGGCATCGCGATGGGCCTCATCACCGAGGGCGACAAGTACGCGATCCTTTCCGACATCCTCGGCGAGGAAGACCACCTCGGCGACATGGACTTCAAGGTTGCCGGTACCGAGCAGGGAATCACCGGTTTCCAGATGGACATCAAGATCGCCGGCGTTTCCACCGAAATCATGAAGAACGCCCTCGCCCAGGCGAAGCGCGGCCGACTCCATATCCTCGGCATCATGAACAAGACCATCTCCAAGCCCTCGGCCCAGATTTCCGAGTACGCGCCCCGCATCGAGGTCATGAAGATCGAAACCGACAAGATCGGCGCCCTCATCGGGCCCGGCGGCAAGAACATCAAGGCGATTTCCGAGAAGTTCTCCGTCACCATCAACACCGAGAACGACGGCACCGTCACGATTTACGGCAAGACCGCTAAGCACGCCCTCGGCGCCAAGGACGCGGTGAAGGGCATCGTGGAAGACCCGGAAGTCGGGCGCATCTACGAGGGAACGGTCAAGCGCATCATGGACTTCGGCGCCTTCGTCGAGATCCTGCCCGGCAAGGAAGGCCTTTGCCATATTTCCAAGCTCTCCCGCGCCCGCGTCGCGAACGTTTCCGACGTGGTCAAGGAAGGCCAGAACATTCCCGTCAAGCTCCTCGAGATCGACAAGATGGGCCGTCTGAACCTCTCTTACGTGGACGCCCTCGGGGACGATGCCGATAAATAATCGGACTCTCGATAACGGAATAACCCTTATCACCGAGCCGGTTGCCGCGACGAAAGCCGCGGCAATCGGTTTTTGGTTTTATACGGGGTCCCGCGACGAGCCGCCCGCCCTGTCCGGCGCGACGCACTTTATCGAGCACATGCTGTTCAAGGGGACCGGGAACATGGGCGCCCGGGACATCGCCCGGTTCTTCGACCGGACGGGCGGGTACGTGAACGCCTTCACCGAGAGGGAAGCGGTATGCCTCTATTCCGTGGTACCCGGCGCTTCCGCAGTCGAAGCGATGGCGGTCATGATCGATATGCTCACCCGTTCCGCCTTCGAGGACCCGGACATAGAGACTGAACGGGCGGTCATAGAGAGCGAGATTCTTTCGTATCTGGACGATCCCGAGGAAACCTGCGCCGAGTATTTCATGGAAAAAGGATACGCCGGATCCGGGCTGTCCCAACCCATCGCGGGTACGGTCAAAAGCGTTTCCGGCATACGAAACGACGAATTGCGCTCGTATTACCGCGATTTTTTCGGCAAAAAACTGCGTTGCGTTACCGTGACGGGCGCCTTCGACGGGGCCGAGATCGAACGGGCGGTCGGGGAATACCCGATTCGGGGCGAGACAGGGATAGCCGTAGCTGACTCGCCCATCCTGTGGGTACCCGGGGACCGGGTCCTACGCACGAAATTCGCGCAAAGCCAACTAGCGGTCGGCTGGAGAATACCGCGAATGGCAGAACCGAAAGACTGGTTTGCGTGGTCGCTGATCAATGATATACTTTCCGATACGGTAAGCTCGCGGCTCTTTCAGGAGTTGAGGGAAGACCGCGGCCTTTGCTATTCGATTTCGGGGTCGGTTAACGCGTTCCGGGACGCGGCGTTTCTCGGGGTTTCTCTATCGGTACCGCCGGACCGTACCCTGGAAGCCTCGGACAGGCTCCTGGAATCCATTCGGGCCTTCGTCGGGGACGGTCCCACCCCGTCGGAACTTGAAGACGCGAAGGGCCATGAAACCGGGGGGATGCTTCTCTCCTCGGAAGACCCGGACTACCGAATGAAGCGGCTCGCGCGTCAATTCTTTTTCGATTCCGAGGTTCGAAGCGTCGAGGAGGATCTTTCCCTCGTGGCTAACCTGGGACTCGAAGACATACTGAAGCGTTTGGCGGGCCTTCGATTCGACGCGGACAGGGCGTTCACGCTCCTTGCGCCGGGGAAATACGCGAAAAAATGGCAAAAAAGGAGAACGCGATAATATGGAACCGGTAATACTCATAAAAGCCGAGCGGGGAGCCCCGCTTCCCGAATACCAAACGGAGCACGCCGCGGGCGCCGACATTTGCGCAAGAATCGATGAACCGATGGTTATCCGCCCGGGAAATCGGGCGCTCGTTCCAACCGGGCTTTTTATGGAAATAGAGCCGGGTTACGAAGTCCAGGTAAGGCCCCGTTCCGGCCTCGCGCTCAAGCACGGCATTACGGTTTTGAATACCCCAGGAACGATCGACTCGGATTATCGCGGCGAAGTGAGCGTGCTCCTGGCAAACTTTGGCGATTCGGACTGGACCGTCACGGACGGCGCCCGCATCGCCCAAATCATCGTCGCGCCGGTTTCGCGTGCGGCGTTTCGCGCGGCGGAAACGCTTTCGGAGACGGGCAGGGGTGCCGGCGGGTACGGTTCGACCGGAACCCATTGAGCATGCGAGGCACGTTTTTCCGGTACGTTTTCCGCGAGATGCTCGTTTACTTCGCGGTTTCGTTCCTTTTTTTCTTCCTGATATTCTTCGTGAACCAAATACTGTACATGGCGGAGGACATACTGTCGAAGAAAGCCCCTTTCATGTCGGTCGTCAAGCTCATGGTTTTCGCGCTTCCCTCGATCATTGCCACCTCGTCGCCTTTCGCGGCACTGGTGGGCACCCTCATGGGCATCGGGCGCCTCGTGAGCGATAGGGAGCTCA
Source organism: Spirochaetales bacterium (assembly GCA_003245785.1). Lineage (GTDB taxonomy): Bacteria > Spirochaetota > Spirochaetia > Treponematales > Treponemataceae > Teretinema. The sequence continues at coordinate 21,410 of QKCE01000298.1, forward strand.
TCGCGGCGAACGTGCTGGGCATTCCCCTCAGGGCGATTTTCCTACCCGTCCTGCTCACGGGGCTCCTCATTTCCCTGGTATCCTTTTTCACCAACGACATCCTCCTTCCGGCGGGCACGATCCGGTTTACGCGCCTGTATCGCTCGATCCTCACGTCGACGCCCGCCCTCGAGCTGGAAGCGAACTCGATCAAGAAAGACCAAAAAGCGGTCGTAGTGACCGGCGCGATCCGGGACCGGAACCTGGACGGCCTTCTCGTCATCGATACCGGGGGGAACGGCGAGCGCCGGTTCATCTCCGCCCCCGAGGCTAGAATCCGCGACAGCGACAATCCCGGGGTACTCATGAGCCTCGAGATGGACTCCCCGCAGGTCATTTCCCTCGACCGGGCAAACAGGGCCAATTTCGACGCGATCTACGCCGATTCCATTTCGTATCAAATGCTCATGAAGCAGGTCGCTCCCAACTATACGTCCTCGATAACCCCGAGGGAAATGAGCTCGCGGGACCTGTGGTCCGAATTGAAAAAGAAAGAGGCGGGCGGCGACCCTCGGGAAACCAACCTCTATCGCATGGAATTCAACAAGAAATTCTCGATACCCTTCGGGGCGTTTTTCTTCGTCGTCCTGGCGTTTCCCCTGGGGCTTTTCGCGAAAACGAACGGCCAAAGCGTGGGATTTATCCTCGGACTGATCATCGCGGTGCTCTACTGGGCCATGCTGATCGGCGGGCAAACCCTCAGCATGAGGGTCGGGTTCGACGGAGCCTTCATGATGTGGCTTCCCAACGCGATTATCCTGGCTTTCGCCCTCGTCTTTCTCGGGAGGAGGGCATTAAGGTGAAACTCCTCCAGCGCTATCTGCTCGCCGAATTCCTTCCCGTATGCCTCGTCGCTCTCCTGTTTTTCGTCCTCATGCTGGAATTGGGCGACCTGTTCGCGAATCTCTGGAAATACCTTTCCAACGAAGTGCCACCCTCTCAGATACTCAGGGCCATGGCGCTCTACGTGCCGAAATGCGTCTCCTACGCGATGCCCCTCGCCGTCCTCTTCGGTTCCTCCTATACGATGGGAACGATGTACGCCCGCAACGAGCTCGTTTCCGTGTTCTCTTCCGGATTCCCCCTCTATTCGCTCGTATTCCCTCTTCTCGTTTTCGGCGCCATGCTCTCGGTCGCCATGTTCTTTTTCGAGGATCGGGTGGTTATCCGGTCCTATTCGGAGCGGAAAGACCTTATCAAGGCGCTCCTGAACGAAAACGAAT
>QKCE01000051.1 GCA_003245785.1 Spirochaetales bacterium
GGGGAGTGGCGGTTGAATTTCCCGCCACCCGGCATTTTTTCCGGAAACCGAGGGCCCCTCGCCGGTTTTTCCATACGAGGTATGGTATTATATCGTATGGCCCCGAACAAACATTTATTACGACACACCGTTATTTTTACGCTCCCGGCCCTTATCGTGGCACTCATTCAGGACGCCTGGTTCACCCTTTTTCTGCGTTCCCAGGGAACTTCGCAAACCGGATCGTTCGTTTATCGCGTCCTGCCCTACGCGGTACTCGCGCTGGCGCTTCTCGGCCTTTCCGCGCTCATGGCCCGCTGGTACAAGACGACCCGCGACCCGGACGGGAATCCCGCCGCGTACCGTTCCTGGCTCGTGGGCCTCGGTAAAATGCCGCTTTTCTCCCTTCTGGCGGTCCTTCTCTGCCTGGTGCTCAATCAGGCCTTCCACGGCCGCTATTACGTAAGCATTCTCGGAATCAGCACCGACCTTGTCAGCGATTTCTCGGGCTTTTCCGTCGCCTTCAGCATGCTCGCGGCGAGTTTTTCCTACGTGCTTCTCGACCGGGAAGTCATGAACTTCCTTTATTCCTCCCGCATAACCCGTTACCCCGCGGACCTTTACGAGCGCCGCCAGAAGACCAAAAACATAGTGATTCCGATGTTCATGGCGATCATGACCTTCGTGCTCGCGGTTTTCTATTACGAGATGAACGCCGAAATGGGCAGCGGGGGAACCGTCAAGACCCTTGGCGCGGTGGTTCTCGTATACTTCGGCTGCGTGACGGGCCTGGTGCTCGCCTGGGCCGCCGGTTCCGCCATGCTCTTCCGCCTCCTCAACGAGCGCCTCGAGGCGATGGTCTCCTCGGAAAAAGACCTGACCCAGCGGATCTACATCGCCTCGGTGGACGAGCTTTCGTCCATCGGGCACAAGGTCAACGAGTTCAGCGACTTAATCGCGTCCCACCTCATCGAAACCAAATCCATGATCGGGAACATGAGCGACAACCAAACCCGGCTTTCCGGCAGCATCGACGACGCCGCGGGGCGCATCCATGCCATCGAGGACGACGTGACCCGAACCCGCGGGAATTTCGAGCGGGAGAAGGAGATGGTCGACGAAACCCTCAAGGCCGGCGGAACCCTGAGCTCGAACCTCGAATCCGCCGTACGGCAGATATCCCAGCTCTCGGCCAATATCGCGGAGAGTTCCGCCGCCGCAGAGGAAATGATCGCCTCCATCGGCGAGGTTTCGAAGCGGGCGGAACGGGTCCGGCAGCAGACGAGCGAGATGTCGGAACGGTTCGGCGAGGGTTACGAGAAGACCACGGTCACCGCGGAATCCATCGGCGAGGCGGTCCGTCTCTCGGAGCAGCTCATGGAGATCAACGACATCATTTCCGGCATCGCGAGCCAGACTAACCTGCTCGCCATGAACGCCGCGATCGAGGCGGCCCATGCCGGGGAGGCCGGCCGGGGCTTCAGCGTCGTCGCCGACGAGATCCGCAAGCTCGCGGAAAATACGGGCGAGCAGACCAAGACCAGCGCCCAAAGCCTCGCCGAGATCATCGCCGCGATCCGCGAAGCGGAAAAGGTCGCGAAGGAGTCCGGGGAAACCTTCCTTGAAGTGAAGACCACCGTGTCATCCATGGAAGACGAAACCCGTTCCATATCCCTTACCATGAGCGAGCAGGACAGGGCGAACGCGGAAGTGCTCGAAAAGCTCATGAATACCCGCGACCTTACCGCGGACCTGGGGGACATTACGGAACGCCTCGCGAAGGACGGTTCGGCCATGACGACGGCCATCCGCGCACTGGATACGGGAACGGCAGAGTCCCTCGCGAAGGTTACGGAGGTGGAGCGGATGAACCGGGAGCTCGGCGCGATCATGGACGAGATGACCGCCCTTACCAGGGAAACCGACTCGATAGGCCGGAGGACCCTGGACTTGGTCAACGCCTTCCGGCTCGAATAAAACCCGCCGGCCCGCCTTGCTCCCGGTAGGGAGCCTTAAATCAGCTTCGCGACCGAAGCCTCGATTTTTTCCGGGGTGACGGTCGGGGCGAAACGGGCGACTACCCTGCCCTCCCGGTCCACGAGAAACTTCGTGAAATTCCACTTTATCGAGGAACCGAAAAGCCCGCCCTTACGCTTTTTAAGCCACGCGAAAACGGGCGCCTCACCCTCGCCGTTTACGTCAACCTTCGCGAACTGGTCGAATGTTACGCCAAAGCGGCCGGTGCAAAAGTCATGGATTTCCTCGTCGCTCTCCGGCGCCTGGTTGGCGAACTGATTACAGGGGAAGTCGAGAATCTCGAACCCCTTGTCGCGATAGGTTTCGTAAAGCTTCTGGAGCCCCGTATACTGGGGGGTGAACCCGCAGGCCGTGGCGGTGTTCACGATCAGGAGCACCTTCCCGGCATAGCTATCCAGGGAGACGTCTTTCTGCGCGCGGTTTTTTACCGAGAAATCGTATAATTTCATGTGCAACTCCTTAATATTGTATGCCATTACATTGTATACAACCTTTCATTTCCTGGTCAAGGCCTCCATTGACTTTCACGATCGAATTGCGCGATATTAAATGGCATACAATGAATAAATACGAATTATTGCGCCTCGACAACCAATTATGCTTTCCCCTGTACGCCACCGCGAAAGAGGTGGTACGGCGCTATGGCCCGCTCCTGGACGAACTGGAACTCACCTATACCCAGTACATCGCGCTCCTGGCCCTGTGGGAAGACAGCCCCATGACCGTGAAAGCCCTGGGGGAGCGGCTGTTCCTCGATTCGGGAACCCTCACTCCCCTGCTCAAGAAAATGGAAGCCCGTGGGCTCCTCGACAGGAAACGGGACCCGGCGGACGAACGGAGCGTGGTGGTCACCCTGACCGACGAAGGGCTCGCCCTACGGGAAAAGGCCCTTTCCGTACCGGAACGGCTTTTTGCCTGCCTCCCCCTTTCCGTCGACGAGGCGACGGCGCTCCGCGATACCCTGAAAAAAGTTCTGGGCGCCCTCGGGGAGGGCCCCTGCGCGTTACCCCGGGACGAATGACGGCCCTGGCCGCTTGACCTCGCGGGCGCGATACCGGGTCTCGCGCCCGCGCAACGGCCTTCGTTCGGGCCCGAATCCTCGCCGCTCATTCCCGCCCTTCCGCTTCCCGATAAATCCGCTGCCTTTCATCCTTCGATACGAATCGCGTTATCGCGAACGACAGAACGATTATGCCAACCACGTCTATCGCGAGCCGGGACAGGGCGAAGCGCCACCCGAGGGAATGGGACTCGAAGAGGAACATTGGAACCTTCGTCGTGGACCATGCGCCGAGAAAGACGAGCACGTTGAAAAACGACGCTCCCTTTTTCATCAAAAGCGAGGCTACGGGAAAGGCGCCGTAAAGGGGACCCGCCGCGGCGGAACCCAAGGCGAAGGCGAGGGCGATTCCCCGCAAGCCCGAACCGGGACCCATGAGGCGTACCATGGCTTCCCGGGGAACCCAGACGTCCAGCAAGCCCAAAAGAAGGAAGATCGGCGGCAGGATGACCGACATCGTCTTCGCCTGCGAGAGAAGGGACGCGCCCGCCTTGGGCGCCAAGTCGGGCCTCGCCGCCAACAGGACCGCGAAGGCGCCCAGGGTAAGCAGGGCGACGCGATAACGCCGGAAAAAGGCAGAAAGGGTCACCATGCGGATACCCAAGACACGAAGAGGGCGGCGACCAGGGAAAAGGCCAGGGACGCGAGGTTTCTCGCGATCGCCGTCTTCTTCCCGAAGTAGCCGATCTCGACGGGAAGGGTCACCACCCCCACCATCATCAGGGTCGACACGAAGGTCGCGACCTGAAGAATCCCGGCGCCGTTCCCGAGAAGCTCTCCCGCCAGGGGAAAGGCGACGAAGCCGGGAATCAGGGTAACCGAACCGATGAGTGCCGCTACCGCCACGCCCGCGAGCCCGGTCGAAGGCCCGAGCCAGGCGGTGATCGTCCCGGGATCAAAGGCCGCGAGGGTCGCCGAAATGACCAGGAGCACCGTGAGAAGCTGGGGCAAAAGGACCTCGAGGGACTTGAACCCCTTCTTCAGGGCCTTCTTCGTCCTCCCCCGGTCGCGAAACCAGGAAAGCGAGAAAAGCCCCGCTACGACGAAATAAATAAGTAGGGTATCCATGCCCCGATTATACCCGACGCGTGCCAATCCGTCCCTCCCCTGCCGCCGACCGTGAAATCAACCCGCAAAGGGGCGAAAATAAAGGCCGTTTCCGAAGAAAAGCCACGATACCAAAATTTTACCAACTTTCGCCCCGGACCCATCGGCGGGATACTTTCATCCGGGGGGTCACGCCCCCACGCCCATTGAAAAAGATTGAAGGAGAGAGAGAATGAAAAGACTGATCGGATTAGTCGCCGCCGCCTTCGTGCTCGGCGCGTGTTCCATGTCCGGGATCGACGAATCGTCGGCGAAGGCCCTGGGCTCCGGGGAGCGTGCCCTGACCGGCGCCAACGGCAGCATCGAGGTAACCGGCATGACCGGCACCAGCATGACCGTCACCTACAACGCCGGGACCCAGCTTTCCTACGCGAGGCTCTACGTATCCGAGGGGAACGGCCTCGGCCTCGTGCTTGCCGCCAAGGACATGAATTACTCGAACGGCGTGTACTCCTACACCTTCAGCAACGCGACCTTTACCTCCGGCGCCACGATTCACCTCGCGGTGCTCAAGAACTCCGGGGGCGTCGAGGCCTGCGTGCCCCAGGGCGTCCTTTCCGACGCCTCCACCTGGGCGACGGTAACCTACGGGAACAACACCACGTCCTCGACCCAGACCGGTACCGCCGCGAACCTCGTCTCCGGAGGCACCTACCAGATCGTCGCCAAATGCTCGGGCAAGTCCCTGGACGTGGCCGAGTGGTCCACCACCGCCGGCACCATCGTGCACCAGTGGACCCTGGGCAACGACCAGGCCAACCAGAAATGGGTCGTAACCTCCACGGGCGACGGCTACTGGTACATCAAGTCCGTCCATTCGGGCTACGTCCTCGACGTGAAGGACTGGTCGACCGCCGACGGCGCCCAGATCCTCCAGTGGTACTGGGGCAACCAGGCCAACCAGAAATGGAAGATCGAGCTCATGAGCGACGGCTACTGCAAGCTCACCAACCAGTATTCCGGCAAGGTCCTCGACGTCTCCGGCTCCTCCACCGCCGACGGCGCGAAGGTCCAGCAGTGGACCAGCAACGACAGCTCCGCCCAGCGCTGGAAGTTCACCCAGGTTTCCTCCGGCAGCACCGGGACCGGGACCGGGACCGATCAGACGACCCCGGCCATCTCCGGCTACTCCGTCGCCTGGGCCGACGAATTCAACGGCACCGCCCTCAACTCCGCGAACTGGACCTGCGAAACCGGGGCCGGCGGCTGGGGCAACGCGGAACTCCAGTACTATACCGCCCGAAGCCAGAACGTCTCCGTCGCCGACGGCAGCCTGAAGATCACCGCGATCAAGGAAAGCTACAGCGGCGCGTCTTGGACCAGCGCCCGCCTCAAGACCCAAGGCAAGAAGGAATTCACCTACGGCAAGATCCAGGGCCGCATCAAGCTTCCCAAGGGCACCGGCCTCTGGCCCGCCTTCTGGATGCTCGGCAGCAACATCTCGAGCGTCAGCTGGCCCGCCTGCGGCGAGATCGACATCATGGAGCACATCAATTCCGACTCGAACGTCGTGGGGACCATCCACTGGGACTACAACGGCCACGCGAGCTGGGGACAGACCACGGCCAACAACTACTGGAACAACTTCAACGTGGACGTCACACAATGGCACGTGTACGAAATCGAATGGACCTCCACGTCCATCAAGTGGTACGTCGACGGCACCCAATTCATGGAAGCCGACATTACCAACTCCGTGAACGGCACCGAGGAATTCCACCGGCCCTTCTTCTTCCTCCTCAACCTCGCGGTGGGCGGAAACTGGCCGGGCTATCCCGACGGCACCACGCCCTCGACGGCGAGCATGTACGTGGACTACGTACGGGTGTACAAGAAGTAAAAACGAGGCAGAACGGGCGCCGCGCGGCGAACGCGCGGCCCTCGGAGCCCCTCGAAGCGCGCGTCCCCGGGACGCGCAGAACCGCGGGGCGCGCGATCGGGGAAAAAATTCCGTACCGGAGAGCCGCGACGCCTCCGGTACGGTTTCCCCGTGCCGCTCTCCCTTCAAGCCTGACCCATTCGTTTTTGAATGGACGGGCCGGGCGTTCATGAACTATGATTGTTCGATGGACCTACGGAAAAAAACCTACCCCCTCGACAACGCCGCCTTCATTTTTCCCTCGATAATCGACGACCGGACGACGG
>QKCE01000169.1 GCA_003245785.1 Spirochaetales bacterium
CCCCGGCCGATTCGCACGTCCCGGCCGTTCACCTCCCGGGCGACGACCGAGCGAAGGTCGACGGTAGTCGCCTCGATGAGCTCGATATGGGACCGGTACGAGCGGAAGAGGCCCTGGAAGACGTTCCGGCGCGAGCGGATGACGATCGAGTCGCCGGTGATTTCCCGGGCGTTCACGAAGCCGTCCGCGACGATGCGGTCAGCGGTAATTTCACCCGAGACCTTGATGACCCCGTCGCAGCCGATTTCCTCGGCCTCGATCCTGCTTCCCTCCGTTACCTTCATGAGTCCGTCGACCTCGATCGACTTCGCCGACACGTTGCCCCGCACCGTCGCGAGGCCGTCGCACTCGAGGGTGCCCGCGGCGAGGGCGCCCCGGCAACGGAGAATGCCGTCGATCGAGAGGCTGTCCGCCTTGAGATCGCCCTCGCAGGTCGCGATCCCGTCTACCCGGACCGTTCCGTATTCACCGCCTGAAATTTTCGCCGTCCCGTCTATGCTGAGGTTTTGAATGCCCATATCTTTCGCTCCTTCCTTATTATTTGTCCCGGCCCGCTTTCGCGGCCGCGTCAAGTTTCACCCGCAGGTCGCCCATCGCGTCCGCCAGGGAAAAGGCCGCCACGGCCTTCACGCCCCGGTCGAAGGCGGGATACCCGTTCCCCCGCGTGAGGCATACGTGATACTCCCCCCGCGCCTCGAAGAGGGTACACGAGGTTTCGTGGGCCCTCGCCGGGTCGAGCGCCGGGAGGGAGTTCCCCACGAGCTCCGCGATCGCCTTCCCCTCGAGCCCGGCGAGGGAGCACGAGCGGGCGAGGGCCATCGCCATCGCGACTTCCGCGACGGTCGCCTTCTCGCCGTCCCCGGGAAAAAGGGCGAGTACTTCCGGGGAGAGGACTTCTCCCGCGACCGCCGCGAGGCTCGCGGGCCGCAACGTCGCGCTTCCGTCGTCCGCCAAAAGACCGGCCAGTTCCTCCAGGGAATGGGTATCCTTCAATTCCAGGATGGCCTTCACCCGGGCCAGTACCCGCTCCCGGGGGAAGAAGGTTTCCTGCCCCGTGAAGGACGACTGCTTCACGAACCACTCCTCGGGAAGGAGCCGTTCCCGCTTCCATCTGTACAATTGTCCGTAGGAAATGCCCGTAGCCTCGAGCAATTCCTTTTTCGATATCATTTCCATTCCCGAGCCTCCTTATCCGTTTATTTCCGCCGAAGCCTCGTCCGCGGAAGGCCCCGGATTCCTCCGATGCGCCGCGAGATATATGCCGCCGGAGAGGGCGAAGACCGCGCCGGAAACGATCCAGGCGGAGGGAATGCCCCGCGAGCGGAGGAGGAAACTGAAGGACGCCGCGCCGACGATTCCCCCGAGCTGCATCGCGAAGGAGCCGATCGAGAGGATGGTCGCGCGGTTCTTTCCGCCGATGAGCCGGTTCAGGGCCGTGCTCTCCGGGACGCCCGCCATGCCGTTCATCGCCATGATCAGGAAGAACGGGACGAGGAAACCGGCGAGACTCCCCTGGGCCGCCAGGGCCGCGATGGAACCGCCGAGAAGGAGCCTGAAGGCGGCCAGCCAGAGAAAGGGCGACTTATGGAAGATTTTTCCCCGCCAACCCGCGACGACCGTGCCCGCGAGGGCGAAGGCGAAATACCCCGCCCCGACGAACCCGAAAATCCAGCTCTGCTCCGAAGAGCCCAGAATGTCCCGCATGCGGGGCTGCCAGTAAGTCTCCACGGCGAAAAGCGAGAAGCCCCACACCGCCGAACCGAGCATCAAAGGCAGGAGCCCGGGGGTCGAGCCGAGGGTCGAGCCCACCTCGGCGGCAAAGCCGGTGAGGGTCCCGCCGTTGCCCTTCCCCGTCGAGGAGTGGGTAGCGAGGGTCAGGGCGAACAGGGCCGCGATTATGGCCGCCTGGACGAGCAAGTTACCCCCGTAAGGATTCGCCCCCGGGGCGAGGCGGGCCCATACGAGCGGGATCGCGCCGCCGAGGGCCGCGCCCCCCGCGAGCCCCAGGGCTTCCGCCGCGTTCATTCCCGCGATAAGGGAGTGCAGGGAATCCTCGCCACGGGTCTCGATATGCCGGTCGATAAAATCGGACTCGATGGAGCCCGACGAAAAGGCCCGGGCCACCCCGTAAAGCGCGAAGCCCGCGGCCATCCACGCCGGGCCCCGGCCGAGAAACATGACCGCGAGGGCAGAGAAAGAAATGGCCAGCGAGAGGAGATACACGGCCTTCCGGCCCCAGCGGTCCGACAATACCCCGCTCGGGATCTCGAAGACAACCACGCAGGCGGAGGAAAGGGCAATGACGAGCCCGACCTCGGCGAGGGAAACCCCCTTCGAGAGAATCAGCAAGGCCAGCACGGGCGTGATTATTCCCACGACCATCCAATGCAAAAAACGGTTGAGCAAAGGCAATACCATGGATCAGTACCTCCTGATCAGCACAACATAACATTGTTACGTTGTATTTTAGATATAACAAAACATTGTTACGTTGTCAAGTAAAAAAGGAAATTCCTGTAAAAGCGCCGTTACTTCTTGACACACACCACTCTATGGTCTTATATACTACTTATTACTACTTTTAATTGTAGTTTTAAGGAACTTATGACTTAGGGGATGAACATGACAAACCAATGGTACTCGATAGAGGAGATCAGCGGCATTTTGAAGCTTCACCCAAAAACCGTCCTCCGGTTCATTCATGAGGGGAAAATCAGGGCGCAGAAAATAGGGAGAGCCTGGAGAATATCGCGGGAAGCCCTGGAAACCTATGCCCATGGGGAACTCGGGGGCAGGGAGAACGCGTCCGGGACGGTCGACTACGGCACCATCGCGGACCGCATGACCGTTTCCGCCATCCTGGAAATACGGGAACAATCCGCGGAAGAGTCCTCGCGGCTCTCGAACACCCTCATGGCGGCGCTCAACGGAAAGGACCCCGCCTGGGGCAATTCCCGGGCGGACTGCTTTTATTACCCCGAAACGCGCACGGGAAAATACGCCCTGTACGGCAGCCCGGCGTTTATCGGAACCCTTATGGAGATGCTGTCCCGCCTGTCGGGACCGGAAGGGGGGACGCGTGAATAAGTCCGTGTACAAGTCCGCCGAAGGCCGCCAAATCGTGGAAGCCGCGTACCGAAAACACCTCGACTCCGATCTCGCCGCGGGGCTGACCCAACGCCGCGTCGACACCCCTTTCGGGTCCACCTTCGTCCTGGAAAAAGCCGCCTTTGGGAAACCGCCCCTCGTGCTGCTCCATGGCTCGGTTTCCAACAGCGCCTCCTGGCTCGGGGTAATCCCGCTCTTCGCGCGGGACTTCAGCGTACACTGCGTCGACATACCCGGCGAACCCGGCCTGAGCGAGCCGGGCAGGGTTCCCCTCGCCTCGGACGCCCCGGAAGCCTGGCTGAGGAGAACCCTCGACGCCCTCGGCCTCGACCGGGTAGCGATCCTGGGCATGAGCCTCGGGGGCTGGTACGCCCTTAATTTCGCCGTCCGGAACCCGGAACGGGTTTCGGCCCTATCCCTAATAAGCGTCGGGGGGATCGGCCCGCAACGGATAAGCTTTATCTTCAAGGCCCTCTTTTTCCTGCTTCTCGGGAAACGGGGGCAGGCCCTCCTCAACCGCGCGATATACCACAAGGCCGTCGTGCCGCCCGAGATGCTCGAATACCAGGCCCTCGTTTCGCGGCATTTTGTCCCCGTCGCGGAACCCCTGCCGATCTTTTCCGACCAGGAGCTTGCGCGCCTGGACATGCCGGTCCAGTATTTCGGCGGCGACCGGGACGCGCTTTTGGACGCGAAAAGGGCGGTGGAGCGCCTGGGCCGGGTCCTTCCGGGCGCGCGGGCGGTCTTGCTCGAGGACACCGGGCATGCCATAGTGGACCGGTTCGAGGCGGCGAGGGATTTTCTCGCAAGGGCCGCGAAGGCATAAAAAAACAAATGGGGGAAGACGATGGAAGGACCGATGGGAGATGGCGAAGGGCGATGGGACGGGGCGAACGACGGTTTTCTCGGCCTCGCGCGGCGTCGCAGGAGCGTACGCGCCTACTCGGACCGCAAACCCGACCCGGCGACGATCGACCGCTGCCTCGAGGCTGCCCGGCTCGCCCCCTCAGCCTGCAACGCCCAGCCCTGGCGCTTCATCGTGGCGGACGAGCCGGAACTCGTCGCGGCCCTCGCGCCGGTCTGCGCACTCCCCGGCAGCAAAATGAACAGGTTCGTCAGGCAAGCCCCGGTCATCGCGGTGATCGTCGAGGAATCGCCGAACGTCACGAGCTTTCTCGGCTCCCTCTTCAAGAACCGCCCGCTCCACCTGATCGACGTCGGGATCGCGGCGGAACACTTTTGCCTCCAGGCGGAAACCGAGGGCCTCGGGACCTGCATGCTCGGCTGGTTCGACGAAGGGGCGGTAAAGCGGCTCCTCGGGGTTCCCCGGGGAAAGCGGGTCGCCCTCCTCGTCGCCGTCGGGTACCCCGCGGCGGAAAACCAAACAGGTACCGGTGAACCGATTCCCGAGAAAAGGCGCAAGCCGCTTTCGGAAATGTCGGGAAGGAACCGGTACTGAGCGGGAGGCGCCCGGGCGGATATACCGACCGGTAGATAGAAAATAGCCCGAAACACGCGTTCCGGGCCGACGCTGATTTATATTTTAGGGCCCCGACACGGTTATGGTGAACGTCGGGTATTCCGAGGAACTCATCCAATCGGTTACCAGTATGCCGAAGGTCTGGTTCGCCGAGTCGGCGGTAAACGTATGGGATTGCGTATCCGGCGCGCTGCCGCCGCCGGCGATCAATGTCATGGACGACCATAAGGCCGCACCGCTGAAATTCGCGTTCGGATACACGTTCGCCGCGACGCAGGAACCGAGGGGAACCGAGACCGTCACCGTCCACGTACCCGCGGTAGGGCAGGTGATCGCGTAATAGGAATCCACCCCGTCCAAATAATCCGCGGTCTTTCCGTTATGCGCAATCCCCGGGGTAAGTCCCACGGGGTCGTCTGCGCTCCCCTCCCAAGGAATAGGGACCCCCGAGTCGTCCAGGGCGACGAGCCGGGCGCGGAAGCTCACCGCCACGTCGGCGTCGTTCCTGATATACACCTCATAGGTTCCGGCGGGGATCTCCTTCGCGTCGACGGCGTGCTGCCCGCTTCCGCTCAGATAATCCAATCCGTCGACCCGGTTTCCTTGCCAAATAAAATCGTCCGCGTCGAAACTGGCGGGGACCCGGTCGAACTCGACGATGTACGTACCGCTTGTCGCCACCTTGACGTCGAAGTCGGTCATGTCGGTCGCGGCTCCCATTCCGGTTACCGCGGCGCTCAGGCTGCACTGAACCCATTGGCCTACCGCGACTGCTCCGGCATCTTCGGTATCATCCCCGCCGCCGGCTCCGGCGCCCTGGGCGCAGGAAAACGCGAAGCTCGCGAGTAGGACTACCGGGAAGAACCGCAGGCATTTCGAGATTTTCATGAATGCTCCTGAAATTTGAATATCGACCAATATAGCACGGAATTTTCGCCCTTGCGCAAGCCCTCTCCGCGGGGGCTCCGCGCGCCGCCATCGCTCCCGCGACCGCCCTGTCTGCCTCTTCCTGCCTCTTCCCCGCCCCTATTTATTCGGTCTCGATTATCGCCCGGAGGAAGACGTGGTCCGAGGGCAGGCGGTCCCGTTCGGCCCGGGAGGTCGGTTCGCCGAAGGAGATGGTCGAGGCGTCCGCGACCTCGATGTCGTGGGAACAGAAGATATAGTCGAGCTGGGAGCCGTGGCTGCCCGCGCCGAAGTACCAATGGGTGTGGCGTTCCGCCGGGGGGACTCCGGCCGCGGCAAGGACGTCGGTGAGGGGCAGCTCGAGGAAGGGGTCGTATTCGAACTGGTTCATGCCGCGGATGGCGATGCCGTTGAAGTCGCCCATGACTATCGCGCGGCGGCGGGGGATGAGGGCGGCCAGGCGGCGCACCTCGTCGACCCGGAATTCGAGTCCCCGGTCGTCGCCCCGCTGGCTTTTCAGGTGCACCGCGAAGACCGTGAGGTCCCCGCCCTTGGGTCCCAGTTCGAGGCGGAGGAGGTTTCGCGAGAATTCCCCGGGCACGTTGACCGCCCGGGCGTGGGGAAAGCGGCCCCGCTTGAGGAGGACGCCGACGAATATTCCCCGGGAGGAGTTTTCCTCGTAGAGGTGGCATTCGTAGCGGCCGTGGAGGTAGAGGACGTTGAAGTTCTCGAGGGTCTCGAGCCCGCCGACCTCGCAGAGGCCCACGAGGTCGAAGTCCCGGGCCAGGATGACCCGGGCGATGGCG
>QKCE01000193.1 GCA_003245785.1 Spirochaetales bacterium
GAGGACGACGAGTGCCCGGTTCGCACGGGCGACAAAGGAAGGCCCGCCGCCTTCCGCCGCGGCGGCGGAAGCCGAGAGGCGGTTCGCGAGGGCGAGGTCGTCCCCGTTTCCGGAATAGGCGAGGAGGGTAGCGAGGGCGGAATCCGTCGAAGGATCGCCATACGCCCCGCGCAGGGCCTTGTAGTCGACGGTAGCAGCCGTCCACGCGGCGTTCCCGGCGGTCTTTATTTCGCCTTGACCGGAAGGGTTCGCGGTCGCCTCGAGGAGCGGCGCGAGCCGTTCGAATTCCGCCGCGCCTTCCCGGGCGAAGGGCATGACCGTCGCCATCGCGAGGGCCTCGGGTTTCACGGACTCGAGCCAGGCGAGGTGTTCCCCGAAGGCCCGGAGCCTCACGACCCACGTCGACGTGGGATACCGCGAGGCAAGGACGCCGAGGGAATCCCTCATCTCGTCCGTCCCGATGCCCGTCCGCAGGTCGCGGAGGGCCGCCCGGGCGGCGGCGATGTCGTCGGCGGTTTCGCCCGCGCGGGCGGCGAGCGATTCGATTCTCCGCGCGGGGGAGGGATAGGCCGAAAGGTAGCGGGCCAGGGGTTCGGAATCCTTCGCGCGGTAATGCGAGTCGAGGGAGGAAAGCCATTCGGGATACAGGTTCGCGTCGTAGCCCGCCGAGGCCAGCAACACTTCGGCCATGCGGTCGGCGAGGAAGGCCTGTTCGTCGGAGACGGCCGTAAGGGCCGCCCAGGAAAGCGTAAGGGCTGCTCCCGGGTTCTCCCGGAACCGCTCGGTCGCCGCCAGATAGGGCTGGTCAAGGGCGAACCGCGCCGCCTCGAAGGCGAGATAGGGAACGACGTAGCGTTCCCGGAGATCGGTAAAGTCCCGCGCCCTGCCGGAGGAGCGGGAGGCCCGCTCGAACACTTCCCCGTCAACCAGGTCGAGGAGTCCCGAGGTGACGACGATTTCGCCGCCTGCAAAGAGCTCCGCCCCCGCGTCGGGTGAATCGACGACCCTGAGGGCCAGGGCGCCGCGGTACAGTTCGGTTTTTCGGAACAGCAGGAAAAGCGCGGATTTCAGCGTGTCGTCCCAGGCGCCGAGTTCGCCCGCGGGAACCGGGTTCGGGGCCGAGGCGAGGGCGGCGGCGGCGGAATCCGCGAGGGCTTGCCGAATTCGAACGGGATCGGTTCCGGTGGCCGCCGGGGCGAATCCAGCGGCGAAGAGCGCGAATAACGCGATACAGCCAGGTTTCTTCATGCGTAAACCATAACACACCCCGTAGCTGAATGGCAACGAACGCGCTATACTCCCCCCATGGACAGAGTATTTCTCAAGGCGAAGGAGGAGGACCGCATCCTCCTGGGCCATCCCTGGATATTCGACAACGAGATCGAGCGGTTTCAGGGCCCCTGCGCCCCGGGTTCCCCGGTGGAGGTTCTCACCAAGTCGGGGCATTTTCTCGGCAAGGGCGTGGTGAACCGGAATTCCAAAATCGCCGTAAGGCTTTTTACCCGCGATCGCGAGGAAAATATCGGCCGCGCGTTTTTCCTGAGGCGCTTTCGGGCCGCCCTCGATTCCCGCTCCCTCTTCTACGGCGAGTCGGACTCGTACCGCCTCGTGTTCGCCGAGTCGGATTTCGTGCCCGGCCTCGTCGTGGACCGGTTCGCTTCGATCGACGGCAAGACGTTCCTTTCCGTCCAGTTCCTGACCCTGGCGGTCGACGCCTTCCGCGACGACATCGTCTCCGCCCTTCTCGAGGCGACCGGGTCCGACGGAATCTTCGAGCGGAGCGACGTGCACGTGCGCGGCCTCGAGGGCCTGGAGGAACGGAAGGGCTGGATCGGGCCGTCTTTCGGCCCCCGGATCGCGATCCGGGAAAACGGCATCGAGCTCGAGGTGGACCTCGAGAACGGCCAGAAGACCGGTTATTTCCTCGACCAGAAGGACAATCGCGCCGTGGTTGCCCGGATCGCCGCGGGGCTCTCGAAGGGCGGAAAGCCCTGTCGGGTCCTGGATACCTTTACCCACACCGGGGCCTTCGGGCTCAATGCCTGGAAGGGCGGGGCGACCGAGGTGGAATCCGTCGATATCTCCGAGGAGGCGGTCGCCACGGTCAAGGCCAACGCCCTCCGGAACGGCGCCTCGAAGGCCGTCACGGGCCGCCAGGCTGACGTGTTCGACCTCCTGAAGGAATACGAGCGGGACGGGAAAAGGTTCGACCTCATCGTCCTGGACCCCCCGGCCTTCACGAAAAGCGCGAAGATGATCGAGAAGGCCTACGGGGGCTACAAGGAAATCAACCTGCGGGCGATGCGGCTCCTTGAGTCCGGCGGGTACCTCGTCACCTGCTCGTGCTCGCACTTTTTCGGCGCCGACCGGTTTTACGCCATGCTCCAAAACGCCGCGAAGGACTCTCATAAGTCCCTGCAAATACTCGAAAAGCGCGGGCCCGGCCCCGACCATCCGTCCCTTTCGGGGTATCCGGAATCCGATTACCTCAAGTGCGCCGTAGCCCGCGTATGGTGAACGGGGTCGTCGTCCTGGGGCCTACCGCCGCGGGAAAGACCGGACTCGCGGTCGATCTCGCCCGGCGGCTCGCCGCCTCGGGACGCCCCGCGGAAATAATCTCGGCGGACTCCCGGCAGGTTTACCGGGGCCTGGACATCGGCTCGGGGAAGGACCTCTCTGAGTACGGCGAGATTCCCTACCACCTCATCGACGTGACCGAGCTTCCCGCGGAATACAGCGCCTTCGACTTCCAGCGGGACTTTTACCGCGCCTACGGGGAGCTTCTCGCAAAGGGCGCCCTGCCTGTCGCCTGCGGCGGCACGGGGATGTACCTCGACTCGGTGCTGAGGGAATACGGGTTCGTGCGCGTGCCCCCGAACGAGGCCCTCCGGGAACGCCTCGCGCCCTTGAGCCTCGCCGAGCTCGCCGACCGGCTCCTCTCCCTCCGCCCGGCGCCCCACAACCGCACGGACCTCGAGGAGAGGCCCCGGCTGGTGCGGGCGATCGAGATCGCGGAATACGCCCGCGACAACCCGCTTCCGGAAGGCGGGGTGGACCGCCCGCCCGTCGATCCCGTCGTCCTGGGGGTCCGCTTTCCCCGGGCCGAGCTCCGCGCGCGGATCCGTGAACGCCTGGAGGCCCGGGTCGCCGAAGGGCTCGTCGAGGAAGTCGCGCGGATTCACGAAGGAGGGATTGAATGGGAGCGCCTGGAGCGCCTGGGACTCGAGTACCGCTTTACCGCCGAATTCCTGCAGGGGAGAATCGCCACGCTTGCCGAATACGTGGACGTCCTTTATACCGCGATTTGCCAATTCGCCAAACGGCAGGAAACCTGGTTTCGGGGCATGGAGCGGAAGGGAGTCGCGATACGGTGGATCGACCGGGGAGACAGGGACGCCGCCTGGGAATGCGTCTCCGGGGCCCTCGCGGGGACTTGAAGCAAATACCCGACGGCGCGGCGCCTTGCCGCGGGAAGGCGCCCGACAGGCCGCTAAGGTTCCTTACCCCCGGATCCCGCTCTCGCCCCTGGCCAGGGCGGCTACCGCAAGCCGGACGTTCGCGCGCTTGACGGCCTTGGTCGAGCGCGCCTTCTCCCAGTCAACCGGCGATCCTTGGAGCCGGTCCTTCGCCCGCTTAAGCGCCCGTTCCACCCGTTCCACGTCGATTTCCTCCGGCCATAAGGCCGCGCCAACGAGCATGGTCAGCATGTTCCCTTCCATCTCGATGAATCCCTCGGTAACCGCCGCGGTTTTCCACGTTCCGTCGGTAAGAATCCTGATCGGGGCGATCTCCACCGGGGCCACCACGGGCTCGTGGTCCGCCAGGAGCTCGAAGTCCCCGTCGACGGAACGGAACACGACGCTCTCGGCGGTTCCGGTAAAGAATACCCGGTAAGGGGTCACTATTTCGACCCTGAAGGTTCCCGCCATCGCGCGCCCCTACCGGGCCTTCGCCCGTTCGTACACCTCGTCGATGGTTCCCGCCATGTAGAACGCCTGTTCGGGTACGTCGTCCATCTTTCCGTCGAGGATCTCGCGGAAACCCCGGATCGTCTCGGAGATCGGGACGTATTTGCCGGGAATGCCCGTGAAGGTCTCGCCGACGAAGAAGGGCTGGGAAAAATACCGCTGGATTTTGCGGGCCCGGAAAACCGTGGTTTTATCTTCCTCGGAAAGCTCGTCCATGCCGAGAATGGCGATTATGTCCTGAAGCTCCTTGTAGCGCTGCAGCACCTGCTGGACCGCCCGGGCGGTCCTGTAATGGTCCTCGCCGACTATATAAGGATCGAGGATGCGGGAGGTCGACGCGAGGGGATCCACCGCGGGGTAGATGCCGAGCTCGACGATCTGTCTCGAGAGGACGGTCGTCGCGTCGAGGTGGGTGAAGGTCGTGGCCGGCGCGGGGTCGGTCAGGTCGTCCGCGGGGACGTATACGGCCTGCACGGAGGTAATGGACCCCTTGCGCGTGGAGGTGATCCGCTCCTCCAGGGCTCCGAGCTCGTTCGCGAGGGTTGGCTGGTAGCCCACCGCGGAGGGGATGCGCCCCAGGAGGGCGGAAACCTCGGAGCCCGCCTGCACGAAGCGGAAAATGTTGTCGATGAACAGGAGCACGTCCTGGTTTTCCTCGTCCCGGAAATACTCCGCCATGGTGAGCCCCGACAGGGCGACGCGCATGCGCGATCCCGGGGGCTCGTTCATCTGTCCGAACACCAGGGCCGTCTTGTCGATAACCCCCGACTCGGTCATTTCGTGCCACAGGTCGTTGCCCTCCCGGCTCCGCTCGCCTACGCCGGTGAACACCGAATAGCCCGAATGCTCGATCGCGATGTTCCGGATAAGTTCCTGGATAAGCACGGTCTTGCCTACCCCGGCGCCGCCGAAGAGGCCGATCTTCCCGCCCTTGGCGTAGGGAGCGATAAGGTCTATAACCTTGATTCCCGTCTCGAAAATCTGCGTTACCGGCTTTTGGTCCTCGAAGCCCGGGGCTTCCCGGTGGATGGGGAGTCGTTTCGGCGAGGAAAGTTCCCCCTTCCCGTCGATGGGGTCTCCCGTGACGCTGAACATGCGGCCCAGGGTATCGGTGCCCACGGGAACCGAAACAGGCGCGCCGGTATCGAAGGCGTCCACTCCCCGGGCGAGTCCGTCGGTAGCCGAAAGGGCAATGGTCCTGACGACCCGGTCTCCGAGATGGAGAAGCACCTCCGCGATCACCTTGCCGCCGCCGAGGGGAATCCGTATCGCGTTGAGTATCCCGGGTACCTTCCCCTCGGGAAAGCGGATATCGATTACCGGTCCGATGACCTGTACCACGTTGCCGACGTTTTCTGACATGGGGTTACTCCCTTTGGCCTATCCGTTGAGCGCCGCGGCGCCCGCGACGATTTCGGTCACTTCCCGGGTAATCGCCGATTGGCGGAGGCGGTTGTACGAGAGCCTGAGCCGGTCGAGCATTTCCCGGGCGTTTTTGGTCGCGTTGTCCATCGCGGCCATGCGGGCGCTATGCTCGCTCGCGAAATTTTCCACCATCGCCCCGTACACGGCGCCCGCCACGTACTTCGGCAACAGCGAACGAAACACCTCCCCGGGGGAAGGGCTGTAATTGAGGACCCCGGCGCGGGGCCGCGACGCATCGTCGGGGACGGCGAGGTTTTCCGGGGCCAGGGGCAATATCCTGATGACCTCCGGAACCAGCTTCACCGAGGAATACATGCGGGTATACACGACGCTGAATTCGTCGATGCTTCCCGAATCGTATTGGCTGATCGCGAACTCCGCGATTTCCTTCGCGTCGTAGACCGTCGGCACCCCGGTGGAATACCGGAAGGACTCGAGGATGGGCATGCGGGTCGCGAGAAAGTGGCGGTACCCGATGGAACCGAGGATCACCAGGAAGTTAGACCCGTCCGGGGCGAAGGTCTCCTCCGCGAGCTTGATGATGTTGTGGTTGAATCCCCCCGCGAGTCCCTTGTCGCTGGTGATGACGAGGAACGCGTGGCGGGGAACCTTTCCCGGAATTTTGCGGGGCGCGCAAAACTCCTCCAGGTCCGCGTCCCGGTGCAGGAGAATGTCGCTCATGGTTTTCCTGATACGGTCGAAATAGGGCTCGGTCTGGACGAGCTGGACCCGGGCGCGGCGAAGCTTCGCGGTGGAAATGAGCTTCATCGCGCTCGTGATCTGGAGGGTTTGGCCTATGCTTTTCATCCTGTTCCGGATATCTCTCGTGTTCGGCATCTTTCAACCCTTTCCGGCTAGAGCCAGATCTCCTTGAAGTCCTCGATCCCGGAGAAGAGGATCACC
>QKCE01000135.1 GCA_003245785.1 Spirochaetales bacterium
AAACGTCAGGATTTTTCGGGGAAAGCGCCGCCTTCGCGACGAAGAGCGCGGCGGAAACGAAAAAAATGACGGCCAAAAGCGCGAGATGCCGTCCAAGGCCCCGCGCCGACCGCCTTTTTCCCGTCCGTTTCCCCCGCGTCGTTTTCCGTTTCATCGTCCGCCAGAATAATTGGACGCGGGGGCCGTGTCAACCGAAGGGGTCAACCGTACATGATTTCCCGCAGATCTTCCGAATGGCCGCGAAGCTTGCGGAGCGCCCGCAGCTCGACCTGGCGGACCGTTTCCGCGGACACGCCGTACATGGCGCCGATGTTCTTCAGGGTATAGGTCTTTCCGCTGTCGTCCAGGTTATAGCGCTTCAGCATGATCTCCCGCTCTGTTTCCTTCAGTTCGGAAAGCGCCTCGAGCATGCATTCCCGGGAATATCTGCGCATGAAGATGTCCTCGGGGTTCCAGGTCGAGTCCGCGATCAGATCCTTGAGGGACGCCGAATCCTCTTCGTCGAGCTGAAGATCGAGGCTGGTTACCGCCCCGGAACTGAACATGATGTCGGAGATATCCTGTACGGGAAGGTTCATTTCCTCGGCGATCTCCTCCCGTGAGGGATTTCGCGAGAGGCGCTGGAAAAGCTCCGCGGAAGTCCTTCGAACCCGGCCGGCCAGCTCCTCCTTGCGGAAGGGCAGGCGGATCATGCGCCGCTTGTTCGCTATGGCCCGGGTGATCGACTGCTGGATCCACCAGCACGCATAGGTGGAAAAGCGGACATTGTATGAAAATTCATACTTCTGGGCCGCGGTAATCAGGCCGAGATTGCCTTCCTGGATAATATCGAGCAAGGGAAAATCGGAAGCGGCGTATTTTCTGGCGACGGTAACCACCAGACGAAGATTCGATTCGATCAGTTTTTTCTGGGCGGTCAAATCGCCCTTTTGAATACGCTGGGAGAGCTCAATTTCTTCTTCGAACGTGAGCAGCGGATACTTCCGAATTTCCTTGAGATAGTCACTTATTGAATCTTTGTTGTACATAGTGCCCCCGCTTTTATATAAGCAAGAAATATTCCAACCATGTTTTTGAATAAATAAACTTTACATTTCTATATAAAGTAACAAGATTTCAGTGTATATGAAATTTGTTCAGTCAAACTGTGTATACTTTTTTATATTCCTTGTTTTTTCCGGTGTATACTTTTAGATATTTCCAGGGCTATTTTCTGCCCCCTGGGCAGGATTTTTGGAGTTTTTGGATATTGTTTATGACAAAAAAGCGGGTTGCCCGAGTGAGACAACCCGCCTTTATTCAATATATCACGTCCAAGCATGAGATTCAGGCTTTCGGGGGAACTCCCATACCGAGCATGAGGGCGGCCATGACGCTCGCGTCGCCGACGAGATTGTCGAGCACGCAGTATTCGTTGGGCTGATGGGCGGTCTCGTCCATTTTGCTCCACACGACCGCGTCGAATCCGGCATTCCGGAGATAGGCTCCCACGGTGCCGCCGCCGATACCTATGGGGCGGTAATCCACGCCGTATACGGCCTTGATCGAGGCGCCCAAGGCCTTCACGACCGGCGCGTCGACGGGGGTAGCCCGGGATTCAACGGTCTGTTCCTCGGTCCAGCGGACCGTCACGCCATGCTTCGCCTCCACTTCCCGGGCGATGCGCTCGACTTCCTTCCGAACCACCGCGAGGGAATAGGTCGGGAGGATGCGGCAGTCCATGCAAAGGACGTCCTCGCCGGGAATCGTGTTGATGTTCGGGACGTTCGCTTCCTTCTTCGTGGGTTGGAAGGTCGAGCGGTTCGGCTCGAAGAGATCGTTGCGCTCCCCGAAAAACTCCTCGAGGCCGTTCAGCCGGAGGGCGAGGTCGCAGGCCGCGAGATGGGCGTTCGCGCCCTGGTCCGGGCGGGAGCCGTGGGTTTGCTTGCCCCGGGTCTCGAAGCGGAGCCAAAGGAGGTTCTTCTCGGCGATCTCGATCGTGGAGCCCTTGTCGTCGCCCCCGTCCGGGATCACGATGATGTCCTCCGGGCGGAAGAGCTTGTGGGCATTGAGGAGATACTGGATGCCGAAGGTGGATCCGACTTCCTCGTCGGCGACGAAGAGGAGCTTTACCGTGTAGGCGGGAACGATCCCGTTCTCGAGGAACGCGAGGGCGGCAAAGGCGGAGCCGACGAGGCCCTGCTGGTTATCCTCGACGCCGCGGCCGTACACCCGGCCGTCCTTCTCGACCACCTTCCAGGGATCGGTTTCCCATTTTCCGAGGTCTCCCGGGGGAACCACGTCCATGTGGGTCATGATCCATACGGTCCGCGAATCGTCCGCCCCGGGAATCGTCGCCACCAGGTTCGGGCGAATGCCCGAAGGAACGCGGGCATCGGGGGCGTCGAAGCGCTCGAAGGCGGTAAAGCCCTTCGAGCGGAGCCACTCGGTGAGGGCTTCGCATTTCTTGAGCTCCCCTTCTCCGCCGGACTCGGGGGCCATGGCGGGTATCGAGGTAAGGAGGGTTTCGAGGCGGACCATTTCGGGTTTTTGGCTCGCGAGCCAGTTTCTTGCGGTTTCTAGCTGTTTCATTTCTTCACTCCGGGTGCGCTGTATTTTTGGTAGACATTCCAGGTCGACGAGATAAGGGTGTCGACGTCCGAATATTTGGGGTCCCAGCCGATGGTTTCGCGGGCATGGGCGGAAGTGGCGTAAAGGTCAGAAGCGTCCCCGGGTCGGCGTTCAACGTAGGCGGCGGGAATCGGCCGGCCCGTCACGCGGCGGGCGGCTTCCACCATCTCGGTCACGGTGACGCCCTTTTCGCTGCCGAGGTTCACCGTAAGGCTTTTCCCGGACTTCGCCACGTACTCGAGGGCGTTCACGTGGGCCTGGGCGAGGTCGGAGACGTGCACGTAATCCCGGACGCAGGTACCGTCCCGGGTATCGTAGTCCCGGCCGTAAATCTGCAATTCCTTGCGCCATCCGGCGGCGACCTCCATGACGATGGGCAGGAGGTTCTGGGGATTCCGCTCGAGCCCGTCTATGCTGCCGTCCAGGGCGTAACCCGCGGCGTTGAAGTAGCGGAGGGCGGCGAACCTGATCCCCTTCAGGCGGTCGTACCAGGCGAGAAAGCGCTCGATCTCGAGCTTGGTGAAGCCGTAATAGCTTTCGGGGTTGGTGGGGTGCTTCTCGTCGATGGGCACGTATTCGGGGGAGCCGAAAACCGCCGCCGAGGAGGAAAAGACCACGTTCTTGCAGCCGTGGGCGCACGCCGAGTTCAGCATGTTGAGCGTGCCGGTTATGTTGTTCACCGAATACTTTTCCGGCGCGACCATGGACTCCCCGACGGCCTTGTAGGCGGCCAGGTGCACGCACCCGTCGAAGCCCCGCGCGAAGGCGGCGTCCACGTCGTCGGCGTGGCGGATATCGCCGGAGATGAAGTCGGCCCCCGGGAAGAGGTTCCCGATGAGTCCCGAGGAGAGGTTGTCGAATACGGTGACGGCGTGGCCCGAGGCGAGCATGGCCTTTACCACGTGGCTGCCGATGTAGCCGGCGCCGCCGAGTACGAGCACTTTCATGTTTTTTCCTCCAATTGCAGGGTTATTTCTTCCCACTGGGCGGAAAGCTCGCGTACGAGGCCTTCCAATTCGTGAAGCTGGTTTTGCACGCCGCGGCTTTTCCCCGCGTCCGAATACACGGCGGGATCGGAAAGCGCGGCGTGCAGGTCTTTCATGGCCGTTTCGGCCCTGTCGATTTCCTCGAGGAGCCGGGATTCCTCGCGCTCGAGCTTGCGGCGCTCGGCCTTGAGGCGCTTTTCCTCCTCATAGGAGGAAGGCCTGGAAGCCGAGGCCGTTTCCTTGCGGCCTTCGCCCCCGCCCGGGCCGGTCGGAGATACGGCTCCCGCGGCCTCGGCGGCTTCCCGCTCGAGCCGCTCCGTATAATAACGGTAATCCCCGGGGAAGTTACGGACCCGGGAGGCGATTCCCCCGCCCGGGGCGGTCAGCTCGAGCACCCTGGTCGCGAGCCCTTCTATGAAGCCCCGGTCGTGGGACACGAAGATCACCGTGCCGCCGAAGGACGAGAGCGCGTCGAGCAGGACGTCCTTCGAGTGCAGGTCGAGGTGGTTGGTGGGTTCGTCCAGGATCAGCAGGTTTATGGGCTTGAGAAGGAGGCGGAGAAGCGCGAGACGGCTTTTTTCGCCGCCCGATAGCACGTTGATCTGCTTGTAAATGTCGTCGCCACGGAAGAGGAAGGCGGCGAGCATGTCCCGAAGCTTCGGGATGAGGTCGTTCGGGGCCTCGGCCTCGAGGAAGTCGATGATCCGCTCGCTGCCCGTAAGAAGCTCCGCGTTGTCCTGTGAAAAGTAACCCGGCAGGACCCCGGCGCCGAGGGTAACCGTGCCGTTATACGCAGAATCTTCCCCCGCCAGCATGCGGAGAAGAGTCGACTTGCCGGCGCCGTTCCGGCCCACCACGACCAGCCGTTCTTCCTTTTCGAGGACTAGCTCCAGGTTTTCGATAACCGTGCGGTCGCCGTAGCGCTTGGTCAGCCCCGCGGTGGTAACCACGAGGCGGCCCGTATGGGGGGCGGGGGGAAAGCGGAAATGTATTTTCTTGAGGCTTTCGGGAATCTCGATGCGCTCGAGTTTTTCGAGGCGCTTGATGCGGTCCTGCACCATCGCCGCCTTGGAGGCGTTGTAGCGGAACCGACGGATGAAATCCTCGGTCTTCGCGATCTCGTCCTGCTGTTCCTCGAAGCGTTTTATGAGGGACTCGAGCTCCACGGCCCGGACCCGCTCGTAGTTCGTGTACGTACCCGCGTAACGGGTGATGGAACCGCCGAAAAGCTCGTAGACTTCCTTCACCGTCACGTCGAGGAAGTAGCGGTCGTGGCTGACGATGAGGAAGCCGCCGGTGAATTCCCGGAGCCAGGTTTCGAGCCAGGAACGGGCCTCGATGTCCAGGTAGTTCGTGGGCTCGTCGAGGAGGAGGATGTCGGGCCGCTCGAGAAGGATCTTCGCGAGGGCGACGCGCATCTGCCAGCCGCCGGAAAATTCCCCGACGGGGCGGTCGAAATCGGATTTCTCGAAGCCGAGGCCCATGAGGGTCTGCTCGGCGAGGGCGCGCCTCCGGTGCCAGCCCGATTCCTCGAGGGCGGTTTGCGCCTCGTGATGCTCCTCCACCAGGCGCGCGGTCTTGGGATCGTCCCCGGAGGTCTTGGCGAGCTCGTCGCCCAGGGCTTCCAGGCGTTCCGAAAGCTCGCGGCCGTAGGCGAAGGCCGTGTCCGCCTCGTCCATCAGGCTGCGCCCGGAATGGACGATTCCCGACTGGGGGAGGTAGGAAACCCGCGTCCCCTTCTGCATCGCCCGTTCGCCCGAATCGGGCTGGACCGTCCCGGCGAAGACCTTCATCAGGGTCGACTTGCCGGACCCGTTGGCGCCGGCGAGGGCCGCCTTGGTTCCGGAGGCGAGATTGAGGGACACGGAATCGAGGATATCCCGGTTTCCGAAGGCAAGGGAGACTTTGGAGAATTGCACGAACGCCATCAGAAACCGCCCTGGCCCGTCAGGTCGGGCGAGAAGAAGATTACCGTCGGAGTGAGGCTCCTCGATTCCACCACCGAGTCGCGGACGAGGGATTCGGGCACGAACTCGAGCTTGAGGCCCTTGTCGTCCAGGGTATAGAGGAAGGTCAGGACCGCCGCCGACTGGTCGAAGGAGAGGGAGAGCGCGCCGGTATAGCCCGCGGGGAGGGAATCCCCGGGGAAGCGGTCAAAGGAGATAGCCCCCCCGCCCCCTGCGCCGGAGGGAATTACGGCGGGAACGAGAAGCTGATAGCCGCTCCAGAGGAAGCGGTCCTTGCCGACGAACTGGAGCACGCCGTAATTGCCCGAGGTAAAGCGGGCGGAAAGGGCGGTGATCGCGTCGGAGAGCGCCGCGCGGCGGGCGAGTTCCTCGTCGATTATCTGGTCCGCGGTCATGTCGAGGGCGACGAAAAACTCGGCCCGGGGCATACCCGCGGTATCGGTGTACTGGACCATTACAAGGTCGCTCCGCCGGACCTGCACCGTGAGGCTCGTGCCCTCGAAGCGGTATACGCCGGACTCCGAGCGGGTCACGCCGGAGTACTGGAAGGTCATCGAGCCGTCGGCGTCCTCGACGCGGGCGAGGCCGGTGCTGCGGCCGGGGAAGAAACCCTGGCGGGAGTTTATTTTGGAGACGTCCACGCGGTTCGCCCGGATCATGGCGCGCCAGGACTCGGGATACCAGACCCGCGAGAGGAGGTTGTCCAGGACGGGGTCGGGACCCGCGTCGGTT
>QKCE01000192.1 GCA_003245785.1 Spirochaetales bacterium
GGTTTCCGGAAAAAATGCCGGGTGGCGGGAAATTCAACCGCCACTCCCCGGACCTACGGTCCGTCGGGCTCGCGTGATCCGAAATATCGGCTTTCCCGAGCCGGTCGTTGTTGGGAATCAGGCGGCAGTGCGGCCAGTCCCACAAGCCATTTGCCCGCGGACCGTTGCCGCGTCAGGCATGCCCCGGGGGAGCCAACCCCCTGCCGCTCAGTCCCAAAACGGCGCGATCCTCTCCCAAAAATCGGGGAAGGATTTCGCGACGCAAGCGGGGTTCAGGATCTCCACGTCGCCGATCGCGAGTCCCGCCACGGCGAAGCTCATGGCGATCCGGTGATCGTTCCAGGGATCTATGGTCGCCGCGTGGAGCGCGTCGGGATTCCCGCGTATCGTGAGGTTCTCGTCGTACTCGGCCTCGATCCCCATTTTCGCGAGCTCGGTCCTGATCGCCTCGAGCCGGTTGCATTCCTTGTACCGGAGGTGCCCGACCTTCGTGAATACGCTGGTGCCCCGGGCGAAGGCCGCGGCGATGGCCAGGGGCGGCACGAGGTCCGGGGTATCCGACATGTCTACCTCGATGGGCTTCAATTCGTTCCCCGTGACGATCAGCACGTCTCCCTCCCATCGGACCGTCGCGCCCATGCGGGCCGCGTAGTCGGCGAAAAGCCGGTCTCCCTGCTTCGTGTCGGCGCTCAGCCCGGACACCCTCACCGTCGAACGGCATATCGCCGCGGCGAGAATATAGAAGGAGGCGCTGCTCCAGTCTCCCTCGACCCGGTAATCGGCGGCGCGATATTTTTGCCCGCCGGGAATTTTAACTTCCCGGTAACCGTCGTTCTCCGCCTTCGCGCCGAAGCGCGACATCATCTGGAGGGTAATGTCGAAATAGGGTTTTTCGGAAAGGCCGTCCTCGCAGTGGAGCGTCACGTCTGAGGAGGCGAGGGGCGCCGATAAGGCGAGGGAGGACATGTATTGGGAGGTTTTCTTTCCCGAAACGCGGGCGACCCCGCCGGGAATGCGCTCGGAGGTTACGCGAATGGGCGGATGGCCTTCCGCGCCGAGCCACTCGATCGCGCATCCGAGCTGTCGGAGGCCGTCGACCAGGTCTCCGACGGGTCGCGCGAGGAGTCCCGGAGCCCCGGTAATCGTAATGTCTCCCGCGGCGAGGGACGCGACCGCGGCCAGGGTATTCATGGCCACCCCAGACTCGCCCACGTCGAGTTCCCGTTTCACCGGCTCGAAACGACCGCCCGTTCCGACGATCGAAAGGCCGTCGCCGGAATTATCGATTTTCACGCCGAGCCGCCTGAGGCAGTCGATCAGGTGGAGCTGGTCCTCCCCGAGAAGGGGCCCGTGGACGCCACTCGTTCCCTCGGCGAGGGAGGCGAGGAGAATGGCCCTGAGGGTGTGGGCCTTCGATGGCGGGGCCGCCAGGGATGCGTCCGGGTTTACGATTCTTCGTACGGTCGTGCGTTCTTCCATACAGTATCAAACCACGGATGGGGGTGGAGGCGCAAGGGTGGCTTCAGTCTACCTACCGGTCGGTAGATAAGTTTGGTTGAAAACTACCGACCGGTAGGTAGACTTGTCATGAATCTACCGACCGGTAGGTAGATGTTTTACCAAGATTTTCTCCTTTGACAATCTCCCCCGCCCGCCCCTATAGTGAAACCCACGGGGGACACCATGCTTGCAACCATCCGCGGCCGCGACTACGACGAAATGATCGAGCTCTGGAAAACCGACCCGAACATCCGCCTCAGCTCCGCGGATTCCCGGGACAGCATCCGCGCCTTCCTCCGCCGCAACCGCGGCATGAGCCTCAAAATCGTCGAAAGCCGCCGCATCGTCGCGACGGTCCTCTGCGGCTGGGACGGCCGTCGGGGCTACCTCCACCACCTCTTCGTCCGCGCCGATTCCCGCCGTCGGGGCCACGGAGCCGCCCTCGTCGACGAAGCCTGCCGCCGCCTCGCCGCGAAAGGCATCGCGAAGGTCCACATCTTCGTCCTCCCGGGCAACGAAACCGGCCAAGCCTTTTGGCGGGCCTCCGGGTTTTTCCGCCGCCCCGAGACGGACGTGCTACTATACTCGAAGGATCTTGAATAGGGGAAATCGAGGCAGAACGCGGGGAGGGGTCCGGTCGCCGCCGCCTGAACGGCGGCGGCTCTCCCTCCCGCGGAGCCCCCGCGGGAGATGAGTCCCTGCCCCTTCGAAATAAAAAAAAGGAAACCGATAAAAATGAACGACAAAACCGTACGCGACGCCCCGGAGTGCTTCGATTCCTTCGCCGACCTTTACGAAAGGTGGGTAACCGCCCAAAACTGGGCTCCCTGGCTCTCGGGTAATACCGCGGGAGGCGATCGCGCCCTCGACGCGGGGTGCGGGGCCGGGCATACCGCCGAATGGCTCGCCGGAAAATTCCGCGAAGTGGTCGCCTTCGACCTTTCCTCCCCGCTCATCAGTCTCGCCGAAGCGCGCCACGGAAAACCGAACATCCGGTATGCCGTCGCGGACCTCTTCGAGTTTTCGGACCCCTCCGGCTTCGACCTCGTTTGGTCCCACACGATGATGCATCACCTCAAGGACTACTCCGGCGGGCTCGCCAGGCTCCGGTCCCTCGCGAAACCCGGGGGCAGGGTGGTCATTATCGACAACGTGTACGACGGCAACCGCACGCCTCCCCGCCGCGCCTACACCCTCCCGGCAAAGCTCCGGTTTCTCCCGGACCTCTCCACGAAGGGGCTTTCCCGTGCGCTCCTCGAATACCGCTTCTGGCATGACGAGCGGTGGCTCGCCCACCTCGCCTCGGATCGCTACCTTACCCGGGCCGAGTTTCGCGCGGCCTACGGGAAGGAATTCCCGGGAACCGAGTTCCACGACCTGGGCTTCGCGATGGTTTCCGACTGGACGGCGCCCTGAGGCGCGTTTCCCGGGCCTTCGCGGGTTATACTTGAGAACGGATACCAAAGGAGGGCGGAATGAACGCGCACGAGATTGATTACGAGATTCTGGGCGACGACATGCAGATCATCGAGGTGGAGCTCGATCCGGGCGAAACCGTGATCGCCGAGGCGGGCGCCATGAACTATATGGAAGACGGCATCGCCTTCGAGGCGAGAATG
Organism: Spirochaetales bacterium; assembly: GCA_003245785.1. Classification (GTDB taxonomy): domain Bacteria; phylum Spirochaetota; class Spirochaetia; order Treponematales; family Treponemataceae; genus Teretinema. The sequence goes on from QKCE01000192.1 coordinate 3,120, forward strand.
GGCGACGGTTCCGAGGCGGGGGACGACTTTTTCGGGAAGCTCCTGCAGGCGGGAAAGCGGGCGATCACCGGGGAATCCCTTTTTCTCACCCATTTCACGAACCGCGGCCGGGGAAAACGGCGGGTGGCCTTCGCGGCTCCCTATCCCGGAAAGATCGTCCCCCTCGACCTCGCCTCCCTGGGCGGTCACTTCACCTGCCAAAAGGACGCCTTCCTCTGCGCGGCTTACGGCACCAAGCTCGACATCGCCTTCGCCAAGCGGCTCGGGACGGGCTTCTTCGGCGGCGAGGGCTTCATCCTCGAGTCCCTTCGGGGCGACGGGAAGGCCTTCGTTCACGCGGGCGGCACGGTAGTCAAGAAAGTCCTGGACGGCGAAACCCTCCGGGTGGATACGGGCTGTCTCGTGGGCTTTACCGACGGGATCGACTACGACATAGAGCGGGCGGGCAACCTCAAATCCATGGTCTTCGGCGGCGAGGGGCTCTTTCTCGCGACCCTCCGGGGCCGTGGCACCGTATACCTCCAGAGCCTTCCCTTTTCGCGGCTCGCGGACCGGGTAATCGCCCACGCGCCCCGGGCCGCGGGGAATTCCGTCGGGGAAGGCTCCCTCCTCGGCGGCCTCGGAAAGCTTTTCGAGCAATAAGCCCGACGTTCCGCCCTCTGGGGCCATGGCCCGCGTTCTTTCCGGGCCATGGGCTAACCGGGGGGAATTCGTAAAAAACGTCCGGATGCGCGAAAATTGGGTACATGACAATCTTTGCCGTAAATTGGGTCGCGCTCCTCATAGGGATCGCCTGGTCGATGGCCCTCGGAATGTTCTGGTACAGTCCGAAGACGTTTTTCATGCCCTGGATGCACGCTAACGGCCGGAAGCAGGAGGATTACGAGGGCACGAACCCCGTATCCCCGATGGTCGCGGGCCTAATCGCGAACGCGGTGGTCGTGTATGCCCTCGGCGTATTCCTTAAGGCCTTGGGCGCGGAAGGTCCCGCGCAGGGCGCCCTCTGGGGCGTTTTCGTTGCGCTGGGCTTCATCCTCGCCGCGGAGATAAACCACGGCTCCTTCAGGATGACGAAACCCCTGGCCTACTTCATAGACGGCGGGTACAGGCTTCTCGTTCTGGGCGTCGCCGGGGCGGTCTTCGCCGCGTTCTAAACGCCTTTCGCTATGCGTCTCAAACGTCTCCGCCGGTTTCCGTTGCTGAACAGGCGGCCGCGGCCGAACTTCGCGAACTGGGCAACCCCGAGAAGTTTTTTCACGATTTCCCTCACTACATCCACCGCGTGTCCCGGGGCTTCGCGGAGGGCTTCCTCGGCATAGGGGACCACGTGCTGGACGATCGCCTCGAGAAGGTAATCGTTGAAGGGTACCTCCACGACGCTCGAGGGCACCGCGGCCACGCGCCTGACGGGTTTCGCGTACCCGAGGCCGCGCACCGCCTGGGCGAAGGCCGCGAGTCCGTCCCGCTCGATTCCGTTCGGCCGGATGGCGGGTTCGTAAAGCGTCGGCATCCTGCCCGAGAGGTTTTTCTCGTCCCACGCGAGGGGCGCCAGGTCCAGGGGGTTGTCGTAGAGGGTGAGCCCGTCGCCGAAAGCCTCCTCGAGGGCGGCTGAAAAGGCGCCGTTTCCGGCCGTAGGTCCCGCGAAGGCGCAAATGGAGAAGTTCACCCGATGCGCGAGGCCCGCGGCGGCCAGCTCTTCCCGAAGGAAAAGGGCGAAAGCCGTGGACATGAGCCCCCCGAGGCTGTGACCCGTAATCGATAAATCTATTTTCGCGGACTTGTTCCCGGCGAGAAGGGAGACGAGCCAGTCGAGGACGGTTTTTCCGCGGTACTCCAGGCTTTGGTGGATCTCAAGGGCATTGTCGGTAGCCATGGAAATCCACGCGTTTTCGAGCGGGCTTTTCGGCGACCTTCTGCGCCAGGGTACGAGGCCGGACACCGCGAGATCCTGGAAAATCCAGCTCGCGAGGGAACCGGGGTTCGTGCCCCGGATCACGAGGGTGTAGGAATCGGTTCCCTTTCCCCGGGTGACGGAATCCTTCACGACGAACATGAGGCTGTCGGTAAGCAATATCCCTTTCTTTCGGTAGGCCACGGGCCCCCAGACGGTTTCGGCGACCCCGACGGGGCGGGCGAGCAGGTCAAGGGCCGACCTGACTCCCTCTTCCACCCGGGACGCCTTGGGAATCCAGCAATCGGCGTAGGCAATGTACGAAAGGATCCCCAAGCGGGCGTCTCGGTCGGGTATCTGCCGTTTCCGGCCGTCATGGAAAAAAGCGAAGCGTTCGCGTCTCATGTCACGTCCCCCCGTCACGATCCATTATAATCCCGGAGACCGCTTTTGGGGATACCATTTTATTCGTCGATAGCTGGCAAGGTATTGCCGGCGAGTTCCGCCAGGGCCTTCGCCACGGCTATCGGATTTTCCTGCTGGGGAAGGTGGCCGACGCCGTCGAGCTCGAGGTACCGGGCGTTTCCCGAAGGGGAACGGCTCTCGGCTTCTCCAGTTACCGGCACGTCCAGGAGCTCCCTCAGGGCGGAGCTTCCCCGGGCCGAAAGGATTCTGTCTTCCGCCCCCCAGAGGACGAGGAAGCGGACACCCCGCGCCGCGAGGCTCGCGAGGCCCTTTCCCATGCGCCGACGACCGGTTAGGGCGAGACGAACGTAATCCCTGAAGGAGGAATAATAGGCGGTTCGCTGGCTGTCGCTTTCCACCCGGGCGGTTACCCGGGCGCGCAAAAACGCCTTGTCGGCGTCGGGGAGGGCGTCAATGTTGGCGTAGTAGGGCGCGAGGGAACGGTAAGCCCTCTCCTCGTCGCCCCGGTACGCGGTATAGCCCCGTTCCGGCAAGCCGGGCACGAAGACCGCGAGGATTCGGGGGTCGAGCCGTTCTGCCGTGGGCAGCCCCCCGTCGAGAAATGCGAGGGCCGAAACGGCGTGCGGCTCGGCGAAGGCCGCGAGCTGGCAGACCGCGGCGCCGAGGGAACTTCCCGCGAGAATCGCCCCGCCGGAACCCCCGCCCGCGGCCAAGCGAAGCGTCGCGCGTACGGCCTCGGGGACGAGGCGGATTCCTGGCGGGCACTCCTCCCCCTTTTGGCCGCCAAGGGCTTCCGGGTGCTTGCACCGGACCTTCCGGGCTTCGGCCGCTCC
>QKCE01000005.1 GCA_003245785.1 Spirochaetales bacterium
CGCCTTCAACTCGAATACGAGCCATCAGGCGATCGTGGAGTTCCGGGGCCGCTGGTATATTTTCTACCATAACGGGATGCTTCCGGGCGGGAATTCCTGGCACCGGTCGGTATGCGTCGCGGAGCTTACCTACGACGCGGACGGGAAAATAATCCCGGTCGCCGGGGAAACCGGACCGTACGAGGTTGCCGCCCCGTAAGGCGCCGGGCAGACGGATAAAAGAAAACCCCGCGGGGAACTTGAGGTTCCCGCGGGGTTTTTTATTGCCCGGACCGGTACGTCCGGCCCGGACCGGTACGTCCGGCCCGGACCGGTACGTCCGGCCCGGACCGGTACGTTCGGGTTACTTTCCCACGGAACCGATCGCGACTCCTTCGAGCAGGTATTTGTGGAACGCCACGAAGATGAACAGGGTCGGCAGGGTCGAGACGAAGGCGCCCGCCATCAGCACGCCGATACCCCGGAAGGGATCGCTCCAGCCGACGTTCAGCCTCGCCAGGGCGATGGGCAGGGTCAGCTTGTCCGGGGAGTTGAGTACGAGCAAGGGCCACAGGAAGTTGTTCCAGGACGCGATGAAGGTCATGAGCGAGAGGACGATCAGCGCGGGCTTCACGAAGGGCACGACGACGGACACGAGGAACCGGAGCCTGGAGCATCCGTCGATCCACGCCGCGTCTTCGAGGTCCCTGGAGATACCCAGCATGTATTGCCGGAGCATGAACACGCCGAAGGTTCCGCCAAGGCCCGGGATGATCAGGGCCGAGAACGAGTCCATCATGCCCAAGGCGAATACGATGAAGTAATTCGGGACCAGGAAAAGGATCGCCGGGAAGGCGAGGATCGCCACGTAGGACATGAACACCGCGTTCCGTCCCCGGAATCTGTGCCGCGAAAGGGCGTACGCCGCGGGCACGCACACGAGGATCGTGAGGACTATCGTGATCGCCGCGACGATAAGGCTGTTGTAAATGCCCTTGATGACGCTGACGCCGCTCGCGGGGGCAAACAGGTAGGAATAGTTTTCCAGGGTAAAGTTTTCGGGAATCCAGCGGGGAACGGATTCGGTAACCGCCTCGATGGACTTCTTGAAGGAAGTCGAGAGCATCCACAGGATGGGGGAGAACCACAGCAGGCAGAACGCCCAGACGACGACAGAAAGAATCCATGTTCTCGTATTTTGCTTGAGCCCGAAATTGCGGGCGATGCGGTTTGCCATATCAATTATCCTCCGCGTTCGACAGGGACGCCGTAAGGCCGAACAGTTGAATGAGCCCGAACACGAGCACGATCGCGAAAATATACCAGGATATCGCCGCGGAACGGCCCAGGGCCTGGCGGTTTATGCCCGTGGAATAAAGGTAGTAGACCAGCGTTCGGGTGGTTCCCGCGGGGGCGCCGTTCGGGGTGAAGATGTAAATTTGGTCGAAAAGGCCGAAGGCGAGCAGGACCTGGCGCACGACGTCGAAGAAGAGTACGTTCCTGATCCAGGGCAAGGTGATGCTGAAAAACCTGCGGAGGGGCCCGGCGCCGTCAAGTTCGGCGGCTTCGTATTGCTCCGAGGGTATGCGCTTCAGGGCGCCGAGATACAACAGGACGCTGAAGCCGACGATCCACCAGACCGTCACGAATATGATAACCCCCCAGGCGCGGTTCGTGGTTTCGAACCATGCGGTAGCCTGTCGGGTAATTCCCAGTTTCATTAGCGTGTAATTCGCGAGGCCGCTCGGGGTGGACGCGAAAATCCACTTCCAGGTGGTCAGGATACCGACCGAACCGAAAAAGGTCGGCGACACGAGGGCCGTGAGGATCCACAGCTTGCCCTTGAGCGGCCGGTTGAGCAGGTTCGCGAGGGCGAGGCCGAGGACGATGACGAGGGGCGCGCTGATCAGCGCGAATATCACCGTATTCTTCACGGCGATCCAGAATGTGGAATCCGTGAAGATTCTGACGAAGTTGTTGGCGCCCACGAAGCTTTTCTTGCCGAGAAGGCTCCAGTTGAAAAAGCTGAGCCCCCCGTTGATGACGAGGGGTACGAGAATGAACGTCAAAAAAAGCGCGAGATGGGGAAGGAGAAAGAGCCATGACCCGATTTCGTTCAGGGTGCGACGTTTTCCGGTTGATATTTCCATAGCGTTACCTCATTTATAATCCGAAAAAGGGGAGCCCTGAGGCTCCCCCTTTTGGCGTTCTTGCCGGAAAATCGCTTACTGGGCGGCCCAGTAATCGTCGAGAATCTTTTGGACCGACTCCCCTGCCTGCTTCATGGCGTCGGCCGCGGAGAGTTCCTTGGTGAACAGGGCCTTCTCGAGGTAGACGGCGATCTCGTCCTGCACCTCGGAGATATAGGGGAACATCTGGAAGGACTTGACGTAGGAAGCCTGCTTGGCCACGGCGTAGATCATCGGGAGCTTGGTCTGGAGCTCGGAGCTTTCCGCGATGGACTTGCGCGACGGGGTCTGTCCGGCGGCGTACCAGTCGATCATGTGGTCCCAGAGGTACTTGACCCAGCGCATGGCCGCTTCTTTCTTCTTGGGATCCTTCACCATGGAATCGGTGAGGGCGATTACGTGGGAACCGCCGAACACGGCCTTGGTGGTGCCGAGCTGGGGCGCGACGGCGTAGCCGAAATCGTCGCCGAAGTGCTCTTTCCAGGGATTGATGGTCCAGATACCGGTGATGAGTACGGAGGAATCGCCGGACTCGAAGGCCGGGCCCGCGTCGACGGCGCCGTTCGGGATGATTCCCTGCTTCTGGAGGTCAATGAGGAACTGGGTTACCTTGGTGCCCTGGTCCATGAAGGCGGGCTTCTTGAAGTCGGGGGTAAGGAGGTCGCCGCCGAACTGCCAGAGGAAGTTGGTCCATATCCAGGTCCAGGTCATGGTCTCGTAGTAGGGGGTGATACCTTCGGGGGTGACCTTCTTGAGGGCGAGCATCGCCTTCACGAAGTCGGCCTGGTTCATCGGGGGATTGTTGGGATCGAGGCCGGCTTTCTTGAAGTTCGCCTTGTTGTAGGCCATGTAGAAGATCCAGACGTCGAGGGGGATACCCACGATCTTGCCGTCCACGTCGAGGCCGGAAAGGAGGTTCGGGTACACGTCGTTGATGTCGATTCCGTACTTCTGGTAGTCGGCCTTGGTGAAGCCGGTGAACTGATCCATGTAAAGGGGCATGTCGAATTTGCGGATCAGGAGGACTTCCGGGGCGGTTTTGGTCGCGACGCCGGTGGAGAATTTCTGCTTGTACTCGGTGGATGCGCCGACTACGAGGTGGGTAACTTCAACGTCGGGGTTGGCCTCGTTGAATCCCTGGATGATCTTGTCCATGTAGGCGCCGTCGGCGCCGGACAAGGGGGTCATGAAGGTGATCTGGGTCTTTCCGCCCGAGGCGGCGGCTCCGGAATCCTTTTTGCCGCTCGCGAAGGCGCCTACCGTGGTAAGGGCGAGCAATCCGAACGCGATTACTTTCAAAGTCTGCTTCATCGATTTTCTCCTCCTGAATTATAATTCCCGATCCGGGAATTTTGCGAATGTTCGATGCGCTATCCCGGTCCCGGTATGACACGGCCTGCCCGAAGGCGTATCAACTTATCCCGTTTATAAACGCATAAAACCCGATATATATCACTATAAATCAGGTTTTATGAGAATACAAGAGAAATCTCTGTAAAAAGAATCGTGCGTGTTCGATACTTATCGCATTGAGTATCGTTTTATGCGATATGGTTCGGTTTTATCCAAAAGCATCGCGGGTTACGATATTCCCTCGACGGCGTCATGATCCGGATCGCGCGACACGGAACCCCGTACTGGAATCGCTTCTGTGGGCGCCGAAGTAACGGTTCGAGACAGTGAGCCCAGCCTCGTTGGTTCCGCGGGAGCCGCCCCGCAGTACGCGGTACATGCCGGATTGGGGCCCGGCGGGATCCTTCGCGGAGGATGCAGCGTAGTATTTCGCGTCATACCAGTCCCAGCACCATTCCCAGACGTTACCGCTCATGTCGTAAAGGCCGAGGGCATTGGGCGTAAGGCTCGCGACCGGGTGGCTTTCGTTTCCGGACACCGAGGTATACCAGGCGACTTCTCCCGCGTTATCGCTTCCGGAATACGGGGTTTGCGCGGCGCCGGCTCCGCCGCGGGCGGCGAATTCCCATTCCGCCTCGGTGGGCAGGCGATATCCGTCCGCCGAGAAATCGCAGGTAACGGCGGCTCCCGAGCCGGTATAGCAGGGCTTCAACCCCTCTAGGGCGCTCAGGGCGTTGCAAAAGGCGATCGCGTCGGTCCAGGACACGTTATAGACCGGATAGTCGGGGCCGCTTCCCGCGTCGGCGGTCGGCGGGACGCCCATCACGCGGGTCCATTGCCCCTGGGTGACCTCGGTTCGGCCTATCCTGAAGGTTCCCACGGTGACCTCGTGGACCGGACGTTCCGGCGCTTTTCCTTCCTCGGAGCCCATGAGGAAAGTGCCTGCCGGTACGGTAACCATGTCGATGAGCGGAGTCGCCGTCGCGTGGGAGGGCGTTCCGGCGCAGGAAGCGACCAATAGGGCACACAGGGGTGCGGCGACGTACGAGAGTATGAGCCACGACGCTTTGCGGGTCGGGATCTGGCGGGAAGCAATTGACCGCGTAACGGAATTATCCATGATATCCTCCTCGGTTTGTAGCAATTATACGGCATAAAAACAGTTAACTGTTGATATATATATGGTAATATGGTTTTATAACCCGAAATTATCCGTAAAATGCTCGTTATGGAGGCTTCCCGCATGAAAACAACCGAAAAAGTCGCTAAGGTGCTCCTCTGGGTCGCCGGCTTCGCCATTTTATCCGGATGCGCGTCCACGGTCGCCCGGAAGGACGTGACGTCCCTCGTCAAATCCTCGAACCGCCTGGGGGTATCGGTTCATGACCCCTCGATAGTGCGGGACGGGGACAAGTATTACATTTTCGGGTCCCATATGGACGCCGCGGTCTCGGACGACCTGACGCGCTGGACCATGTTCGCCTCCGGGGCGACGAAATACAACAAGCTCTTCGACAATCTTTTTACGGACCTGAAGGCCTTCGATTTCGTTGGCCGAAACGATCAGGGGAGCTATTCGGTATGGGCCCCCGACGTGATGTGGGTTCCCGAGATGGGCAAGTGGCTCATGTATTTTTGCGTCAGTTCTACCTATATAAAGTCGAACCTTTGCTTCGCCACCGCCGATTCCGTTACCGGGCCCTACCATTATCAGGACACGGTCATTTACTCGGGCTTCACCGCCCTGACCATCGACAAGACCAACGTGGAATCCATAGTGGGCGCGGGGAACGGCAGAAAATACCTCAACTTCAGCGCCTACAAGAATACCCTGTGGCCCAACGCGATCGATCCGGCCCTGTTCAGGGACGCGGAAAACCGCCTATGGATGGTCTACGGTTCCTGGTCGGGGGGAATTTTCCAGCTGGAACTTGACCCCTCCACGGGGTACCCGATCCATCCGGCGGCTGACGAAGCGGCGGGCGTCGATCCGTATTTCGGCCGTCACCTCGAGGGCGGCTGGCACAACTCGATCGAGGGGCCTTACGTCCTCTATGACCGGGTGTCCGATTGGTATTATCTCTTCGTTTCCTACGGCAGCCTGGTGAGCAACGGCGGGTACCAAATCCGGCTGTTCCGCTCGAAAACCCCCGAAGGGCCATTCCTCGACGCCAAGGGCGAATCGGTCGATTACATGAAGGCGACCCATTGGCAGTACGGCGTTAAGCTCATGGGCAACTACCGCTTCCCGGGGCAAATGACCGCTTATATGGCGCCGGGGCACAATTCGGCCATGATCGACGACTCGGGGAACCTTTTCCTGGTGCATCACGTGCGCTTCGACGACGGTACCGAATATCACGAGCCCCGGGTCCGGCGCCTCTTCCGCACCGCCGACGGCTGGCTCGCCGCGGCGCCCTTCTCCTACGACGGCGCGGAATCCCCCGCCGCGGGCATGACCCGCCGCGAGGCTTCGGGCTATTTCTGGGTCGTGAACCACGGGCTCAAGATTTCGGGGGATATCGTGAACGCGGAGGAAGCCCTGTTCGCCCCCGACGGGTCGGTTCGCGATTCGGAGGGCAAAAAGGCCGGTTCGTGGACCTATGACGGGAAAACCGGGAACGGTACCGTTACCCTTGGGGACGAAAGCTTCGTTGGCGTATTCGTGCGCGAGAACGACGAAGGCGGAAACCCGACCCTCTCCTTTACGGGAGTTTCCCCGGCGAACGAGGCGCTCTGGGC
>QKCE01000226.1 GCA_003245785.1 Spirochaetales bacterium
ACGCTGATCGACGGCTACAAGGCCACCCACCCGGGCGTCGAGTTCGAGGTTACCGCGATCGAGACCTCCAACTACCTGACCACCCTCAAGACAATGATCGCCGCCGGCGACACCCCCGACATCATCTTCGGAAAGCCGAAGGAGTACACCGACCTTCTCGACGCGGGCCACATGGCCGACATGACCGGCGCGTCCTTCGTCTCCAACCTGGCGCCCGGCGCGGTTCCCTCGATGGTTTACAAGGGAAAAGTCTACGGCGTCCCCGTCGACCTCCAGACCATCGGCATTTTCTACAACAAGAAAGTGTTCGCCGATAACGGCGTGAAGGTCCCGGCCACCTGGAACGAACTGATCGCGGCCTGCGATAAATTCAAGGCTAAGGGAATCGCGCCCTTTGCCCATCCCTACAAGGACGCCTGGACGGTCTTCGTCGATTATTTCGCCGACGAGTACGTCGTCCGCGCGGACTATCCCGACATGTACGAGCAGATCCAGGCCGGCAAGAAGAAATTCGCCGATTATCCCCACTTCAAGGAAGTCCTTCAGCGCCTGCGAACCCGGGCCGCTTACGGCTCCGGCGATGACTGGGGTACCGACAACGGCACCGCCCAGAACATGATGGCCACCGGAAAGGCCGCCATGTACGTGATGGGCAGCTGGGCCGTCGGCGACTTCCTCACCAATTTCCCCGCCGCGTCCATCGGATACTTCCCCGTGCCCGTCTCCAACGACCCCGCGAAGAACAAACTCGCCATCGGCGTAGACGACGCGTGGATGGCCAGCGCCGGCTCGGAGAACATGGACACGGTCCTCGACTTCTTCAAGTACATCTCCACCCCCGAGGCCGCGATGACCTGGATGAAGGCCACCAAGACTATCAGCCTTTCCGCGAACATCACCGGTTATACCTACGACCCGATCTCCCAGGATATCATCAACCTCCTGAACTCCGGAAAGGTGACGAACTTCCATGCCCCCGTACTGTTCTCCAGCGCCCTGGAAGACGTGTACCGGAACATGATCGTCGAGGCCGCCGCCTCCCCGAACAAGGACCTTGACTCGATCGTGGCGGAATTCGACAAGCGCATCGCCGAAGTCCGATAACGATTCATCGATCCGCGCCCGCCGCGCTCTCCCCGGGCGGGCGCGTTTCCCTTACCTTCCAGGAGCTTCCCGTGACACTCAGCCGAAAGCCGAACTATTTCCTTTTCCTGACGCCCGCGCTGGCGATTTTCGTTTTCGTCGTGGTCTTCCCGTTTTTCCGCGGCGCGTTCATTTCCCTCACCAGTTGGGACGGTATCGCCCGCGGCATGAAGTTCGTGGGATTCGATAACTACAAAACGATCTTCACCACCGATACCATCCTTACGCCCCTTTCAAACTCCCTGGTATTCACCTCGATAACCCTCGTCTGCGACAATATCCTGGGCCTCGTCCTGGCGCTTCTCCTCGCGGAAGCCACCAGGCGGAACGCCCTGTTCCGGGTCGTTTTCTTTTTGCCCTTCATCATCAGCCTGGTCGTTTCGTCGTACATGTGGACCTATCTTTACAGCTCCGTACTCTATCCCGTTTTCGGCCTGAAAAACCCCCTGGGAAACCAGGCGACCTCGAACTTCGGCGTCGCCATGATCAGCGTATGGCGCAACACCGGATACTGCATGCTCATATACCTCGCCGGCCTCAAGTCCATTCCCGATTCCCTTTACGAGTCGGCCGTGGTGGAAGGCGCCGGCGCTCTCGCGCGTTTTCGAAAGATCACCCTGCCGCTTCTCGTGCCCAGCCTCAGCATCAACCTCACGCTGATCCTGGCCTGGGGCCTGAAGGAATTCGATACCGTCATGGTCGCCACGGGGGGCGGACCCGGCAGGTCCTCCATGAGCATGGCGTTTTACGTGTACAAGACCACCTTCGTGTGGAACAAGGCAGGCTACGGCCAGGCCATCGCCGTGGTCATGATGCTCCTCATCGTCGCCGTTTCGTCCGCCGTCGCCAAGGCGCTACGCTCCCGGGAGGTAGAACTGTGAGCCGATATCTCAAGCTTTTCAGGACCCTCGCCATGGCGGCGCTCCTGGTCGTCTTTATCGCGCCGTTTTACGTGCAGCTCGTGTACGCGTTCAAGACCCGGCCCGAGGTGGCCCTCACCGGGCTCATGCCCCCGACGCACCTGACCTTCGTCAATTTCCGGAACGCCTTCTCGGGAACGAACCTCCTTCCCGCCTTCTTCAGGACCGGGATCGTCACGCTTTTCGTCGTCGCGATTCTCCAGACGACCGGCGCCATGGCTGCTTGGGCGATCGCGAGAAACCAGAGGAAGAAGCTCTACGACGGCCTGTACTACCTCTTTCTGGCGGCCATCATCCTTCCCTTCCAGGTCGTCATGCTGCCGCTCTACACGCAGTTCCGCGAAGTGGGGCTTCTCAACACCCTGCCGGGTCTCGTGCTCGGCATCGCGGGCTTCCAGCTGGCGTACAACATCTTCCTCATGACCGGCTTCGTCAAGACGGTTCCCCTCGAGCTCGAGGAAGCGGCGATGATCGACGGCGCCAATTTGTGGAAAACCTTCTGGTCGGTCGTGTACCCGCTCCTCAAGCCCATCACCATGACGACCCTGGTACTCAATTTCCTGAGCGCCTGGAACGACTTCATGGTCGCCGTCGTCATCGGCTTCAAGGAAAGCGTGCGCACCCTGCAGTACGCCCTCTACATGTTCTTCGGGCAATACTCTACCCAGATCCACGAAGCCTTCGCGGCCTTCATCATCGCGGTGCTCCCGGTGGTAATCCTCTACGTGGTCCTTCAGCGGTACATCGTGGCGGGCCTCCTCTCCGGCGCGGTAAAGGGATAAGCGGCAGTCATGGACGGAAAACGATTAGCGAAAGCCCGCTGGCTCTGGTCCCCCGCCGACGGGAACCCCCTGGACCGGTGGGTGGTTTTTGAAAAGAAAGTCGCCCTCGATCCGGCGCGGGACGGGGCGAAGCGCGCGGACGAGCCCGCGGGCGGGGCGTATCCCGTCGGGGCGGCAGCCGAAGCCGCCCGCGTCGGCGCTTCCGGCCCCGCGGGCGCGGAAACCGACGCCGCGCCCGACGCGACCTCCCTCTGGTTGACCCTCGCGACCGAGGGCCGCTACCAGCTATGGGTAAACGGCTCGTGGCTCGGCGAGGGACCTGCCCGCTCATGGCCCGACGAGCTCTTTTACGACTCGTACGACCTCTCCGGTTTCACCGGAACGGGGACGCTGGAAGTCCGCGTCCTCATACGGCATTCCGTTCCCGGCACTACCAACCACATGACGGGCATTCCGGGCTTTGCCGCGGAACTGCTCCGCGGTTCCCCCGCTGACGGGACGCTTCTCGCCGCGACGGACGGGACCTGGCGCTGCGCGGACCATCCAGCCTACGGCGACCCGACGGTAAAAATGTCGAACGGACTCGGCTACGGCGAGGTGGCCCGCTTCGACCTCGCTGCGGACCCGGAACGCTGGGCCTGGTCGCCCGCGAAGGACTGCGGGCCGGCCCTGGACGGCGCGCGCGCGGTCAACCCGCGGGATATTCCCCCGCTGGCGGAAACGATACTGCGACCCGCCGGCATCGTCGGCGAGCGGACGGTCCGACCGGTCGGTTTCGTTCGCTCCGTGAACCTTCGCCCCCTCGTCTATCCCGGCGAGGCGGACGTCAACAAGCACAAGCGCTTCTCGGGGGTTCTCGAAACCGTCATTCGCTGCCCTTCGGAAGCGGACGCCGAGATCGGCGTCACCTTCGATCCCCACGACACGGAACCCTTGGCCTTCTTCGTCGGGGAGCAGCGCCTGGTCCACGGGAACGGCGCGCGCTTCCCCGTGAACCTTCCCGCCGGGGACACGAGCGTCCGCCTCCTGGTGCGCGGGGAATACCACGACCCGGTATTCCACCTTCACCTCGTGCTTCCCGCCGGCGCCTCCCTCGTCTCCCCCCTGGGGGAGGATCGGGAAACGCCCTTCGCCTTTACCGGTCCCTTCACGAAAACCGCCCACCTCCAGGTGACGGACCCGATTCCCCCCGCGGCCTCCGAAGTGCCCTCGGAGGCGGAGCTGCTGGAGCTCTTTTCGAAAGCCGAAGCCGGTTCGGCGGGGAATCACGCCAACGCGCCGGGCAGCGAAGGCGCCGTCATCCCGGATTCAACTTTATCGGGCGGCGCGGGCGCGGCCGTCCCGGTACCCGCCCGGTGCGTCTCCGCCCATCACGTCGCCCTCGAAAGCCTCCGCGCCGAACCCCTCGCGATTCCGGACGGGGCGTTCTACCTGGCCGGCGCGGCGACGCCCCGCGCCTTCCCCCTTCGGCTCGACGGCGTTCCCGCCGGCGATCGGGATTCCGCCGGCAATCCCGCGGGCCGCGGCGACCCCGGCGCCGCGAGCGGCAACCTCGCGGCCGGTACCGCCCGGCAAATCCTCTGGGACTTCGGCCGGGAAGTATCGGGCTTCATCGAATTCGGGGTCCGCGCGCCTTTGGGTACCCGCCTCGACTTTTTCTGCTTCGAGTCCATGCACGACGGCTTCGTCGAGCACGCGTGGAGCCTGAACAACGGTTTCCGGTACTATTGCGCCGAGGGGGACAACGCCTACGTGTCCTTCCAGCGTCGGGGTTTCCGCTACGCGCTCATGACCGTCGCGGGCGATTCCCTCCCGTCGCGCGGCCGGCAAACACCGGACGGCGCGGCCAGTCCCGCGCGCGACGGCGGGGCCGCCGACGGGCACGCCCCGGGAGGCCAACGCGCGGCGGGGAGCGAAGGATACCCTGTCGAGCTCCTCTCCCTCGCCGTGCGCGAACGGCTCTACCCGACGGAACTCGCGGGCTCCTTTTCCTGTTCCGACGAAACCCTGAACCGGGTCCGCGAGATAGCGGCGCGCACCGTCGCGCTCTGCATGGAAGACACCTACGTGGACTGCCCGGCCTACGAGCAAACCTACTGGACGGGCGACACCCGAAACTCCGCGCTCTATTCCTACTATCTTTTCGGCGCCTACCCCCTCTTCCTTCGGAGCGCCCGGCTCGCCGCCCGGTCCCTCGAGCGCTCGCCCCTCTTCGAGTCGACCGTTCCCTCGGCCTGGCAAAACGTGATCCCGGCCTGGTCCTTCTTTCACGTCCTCGCGGGAACGGAATACCGCTATTACTCCGGCGACTCCGTCGGGTTCCGCGCGCTCTACCCGTCGCTCCTGAAGAACATGGAAAACGCCGCCGCCATGAGAATCTCCCTGGGCGGGGAAAAGGCCTTCGCCCTTCACGCCTGGAACATGCTCGACTGGGCGCCCATGGACGTCAGGGACGACTCCGTCACCGCCCACCAGAACGCCGAGTTCGCCCTCGCCTGCGCAGCCCTCGCCCGCGCCGCCCGGGCCGAAGGCTTCCACGCGGACGCGGAACGGCTCGAATCCTGGGCCGCCGAAACCGCCCGCGCCGTCGAAGCGCTCTTCTGGAGCCCCGCAGACGGTGCGTACCGGGACTCCGTGGCGCGGGACGGAACCCCGTCGCAAACCTTCTCGGTCCAAACCCAAATGATGGCTTGCCTCGCCGGGATCCCGGACGCCGCGCGGGAGGAAAAGCTGAAAGCCCTCGTCCTCGACCCGCCCGCCTCCTTCGTGCGTATCGGCAGCCCCTTCGTCCGCCACTTCCTCCACGAACTCCTCGTTCGCTGGGGCAGGGAAGACCTCCTCCTGGAGGAAACGAAACGCATCTGGGGCGCCATGCTCGAAAAGGGCGCGACCACCTGCTGGGAAGGTTGGCTATTCATCCCCGGCCACTACACCCGCAGCCATTGCCACGCCTGGTCCGCCGCTCCCGCGTACTTCCTTCCCTCCGTCGTCCTGGGAATCCGCCCGGAGGCCCCGGGCTTCTCGCGCGTCCTCGTCCGGCCCTGGCCCGGCGACCTTACCCGCGCCGAAGGCACGGTCCCCACGCCCCTCGGCCCCCTTTCCGTCGCGTGGAAAATCGACGAAGGCCGCCTCGACCTTTCCGTCGCGAAGCCCGAACGCATGGAAGTGCGCGTCGAGCTTCCCGCAGGCCTCAAGGCGGGGGAGATAACCATAAACTGAAAAAGACGAAGCAAGACCGAGGCAGAACGTCCCCGCGGGTTCGACGATCCCCGCGCGCAGCCGCGCGGGCGGAAGTCCCCGGGGGGGCGGGAATCTTATGCTTGACATGCTTGCAAATGCATATCATAATTACATTATGAGGTGATGTCTGGAAGTCATATTTCTTAATG
>QKCE01000225.1 GCA_003245785.1 Spirochaetales bacterium
CGATATCGAGAGCGCGAACTTCGCCGCGAGCCTCACGGGGCTCTATACCCTGTACGCCGGGGAGACCGACCACATGCCGTTCAAGATGGCGGACGGCACCTGGACTTCCTTCGCCTCCGGACTTCCGGAACAGCGAAACCTCTGGCAGGCGGGCACCCGGATCGTGACGAGTCCCGTCCCGAATTTCCGGGCGATCCTGACGGCCGAGGTGGGGCACCAGGGCAGTACGGGCATGGACACGAGAATCGTGGACTATTGGCAGGCCGGCGCCAAGCTCCGCTTCCATACCTGGATGCTGGACGGGTCCTGGATACAGAACAAGTGGCTCGAGCCCGCGTGGGTCCGCTCCTTCAACCTGACCTGGCCCGCCCAATGGAATCTCGACGCGTCTTACGGTTTCGAGACCCCGGGCTTCGCGAAGGCTACCAACCGGGTGGGCGTCCGCTGGCAAGGCTGGAACTTCGGCGAGTATTCCGCCGATCCCTGGGAAATATTCCCGACCGCCACGCCCCTCGAGGGCGAGCAGTACTCGGAACTCACCCTGTACTTCAACATCAGTTACTGAGGAATGAAAATGAAAGGAAGACAGCAACGAACGCGCCGCGTTGCGCGGGCATTGCCCGCGGTCGCGGCGGTCTTCCTCCTCGCGGGATGCATGTTCGTCCCCCCGGAGGAAGAGGCGCCCATTTCCCTCTCGCTCGACGGCAGGAGCCTCGTGTGGGCAGACGAGTTCGACGCCCCCGGAACCGGGAACTCGCCGGATACGAGCAAGTGGTCTTACCAGACCGGCGCCGGCGGTTGGGGGAACGCGGAAGTGCAAACCTACACCACGAACCTCGCCAACGCGTACGTCGAGAACGGCTGCCTGAACGTCAGCGCGCTGAAGGACGGCTCCGGTAACTGGACGAGCGCGAGGCTCCGGACGATCGACAAGGGTGACTGGACTTACGGGTACATGGAGGCGAGGATCCGCCTGCCCGCCGCGAACGGCGCCTGGCCGGCCTTTTGGATGCTGCCGTCCCAGAGCGCCTACGGCGACGCGGCGTGGCCCGACAACGGGGAAATCGATATCATGGAATACTCGCCCGTCGTGGTCGGCGTGAACAAGGTCTTCGCCACCGTGCACTACGGGGATTCCCACCTTTATAGCAGTCTCGCCAATGTCGCGGTTTCTTCCGCGACGACCGCGTTCCACCGCTACGGCGTGGCCTGGGACAGGGATTCCATTACGTGGTACCTGGACGGGGTCAAGCAGGGCGATACCTATACGCGTCACGGCGACTGGACGGTCTGGCCCTTCAACCAGGACTTCCATTTTCTCCTGAACGTCGCCATGGGCGGTAACCTCGGCGGCATCATCGACTCTGGCCTGACCACCGCCACGATGGAAGTTGACTACGTGCGGGTGTACCAGTAAACTTTTCGAAAGCCCGACCGGCCGTCCCGGAGGCGATAGCCTT
Source organism: Spirochaetales bacterium (assembly GCA_003245785.1). Lineage (GTDB taxonomy): Bacteria > Spirochaetota > Spirochaetia > Treponematales > Treponemataceae > Teretinema. Next base: position 1,461 of record QKCE01000225.1, read on the forward strand.
CGGGACGGCTTTTTTTTGGAGGCACGCATGGATCGCTTTACGGAAATCCTCTGGTCCGACGAATTCGATTCGGGCGACGGGAGGCCCGATCCGCGGATTTGGTCCCACGCCCAGGGCCGGGGAGCCCAGGGCGACGGATGGGGGAATAACGAGCTGCAGTATTACGTCGACCACGCGGAGAACGCCTTCGTGAGCGACGGTACCCTGAAGATCCGCGCCCTCCGTACCCCTGAGGGCGGGTGGACGAGCGCCCGGGTCCACACTAAGGGGAAGCGCGAATGGACCTACGGCCGCTGCGAGGTCCGGGCCAGGCTTCCCCTTGAGGCCGGCACGTGGCCCGCCATATGGCTCATGCCCGCGGGCGTTCGCTACGGCGGCCGCCTGTGGCCGGATAACGGCGAGATCGACATCATGGAGCATTGCCAGCTTTTCGGGACCGGGACCCCCTTCGGTACCTTGCACCGGGCGTCCGGCTTCGGCTCAAGGGGCTGGCAGGCGGGCCGCCGAGAGTTCGGCGAGGACGTCGCTTCCTTCCATACCTACGCCGTGGAATGGGACCGCGACGGGATAACCTGGCTCTACGACGGCGAAAGGCTCCAACGGACATACCGTCGCGAAGACGGGGACGGCTGGGCTTGGTGGCCCTTCGACCAGCCCTTCTACCTTATCCTCAATCTCGCCATGGGCGGCAACCTCGGCGGCGCAGTCGATCCCTCGCTGGAGGAAGCGGTCATGGAAGTGGAGTGGGTGCGCGTTTGGGGCGATGGCGTCCGGGCGGAAAACGGGACCGACAGCCGAAAATAGTAAACCGAAAAGAAATCCTTTCCATATCAATCCCGGGCCGTTCGGCGGAGAATAACTCCGGAGGATAGCCCCATGCGCGTATCAAAAAAGTTCGTAACGCTTCTTGCCCTGGCCGCGAGCGCCCTCGTTTTTTCCTGTTCCCTGTCGTTTCTCGAACCCTCGGGCAAGGACCCGAAACCCGGTGCCGGGAGCGTAACCGACGAGCCGGCCGATTCGGGAGGCGCCGAATCCACGACGCCCTGGCGCGACCCCGCGATCGTTCCCGGCGGATGGGCCGACGTCGCGGATCTCGGCGCGAACCTCGCGTACGGCGAATGGGACGGTACCGTGGGCGTAGCCTTGGACGGAACGGTCGCCAAGATGACAGTTCTCGCCAAGGCAGATACGGCAGGATGGAGCGGCGGCACCCTCGCGCAGGTCCCTCCCGGGACCTCATCGGGTTCCCGTTTCGATTTCTCCGCCGTGAAGACGGTGCATTTCAGGATCAAGTCCGCGACCCTCGGCCCCGGCGACGTAAAGTTCATCCTCCAGGACGGTTCGGGCAATCTCATAAACGGAGTCCCCCTTTCATCGTACGGCATCGCCTCGATCGTCGACTGGACCGACGTGGACGTCGACGTATCCTCCTATTCATCCAAGGCCATCAAGACGGCAGCGGCTTTTTTCCTCGGAACGGGCGCGGGAAAATCCGCCGAGTTTACCGATATCGCTTTCCTCGATTCCGAGGGCAAGAACGCGGCGATCGCGGCTGGCGTGAGCTGGCCCGTTCCCGAATATTCCCCGAAGGACAGCCTCTCGTTGGTTTGGTCCGATGAGTTCGACGGCGCCTCGACGACCCCGGACGCGAACACGTGGGGTTACGATACCGTGGACGTGGTCGGCGGCGGATGGGGTAACGGGGAGTCCCAAACCTACACCGATTCCCGGGATAACTCCTGGGTGGACGGCGGCACGCTCAAGATCCGCGCCCTGAAGGACGGCACGGGCGCTTGGACCAGCGGAAGGCTCGTGTCGAAAAACAAGATGGACTTTACCTACGGGTACCTCGAGTTCCGCGCGAAGATCGCGGTGGGAGCGGGAACCTGGCCCGCCCTCTGGATGCTTCCCACGGACAACGAATACGGCGGTTGGCCCGCCTCCGGCGAGATCGACGTGATGGAGCACGCGACGTCCACTACCGGGCTCGGCAACGTGTACGGCACGGTGCACCGCCAGGCGGGATCGGGGGGCGCGGGGGCGAGCGCCGGCACTAAGGTCATTTCTTCGGCAGGTACCGAGTTCCACTCCTACGCCGTGTATTGGACGGAAGATTCCCTGGCCTGGTATTACGACGACGTGAAACTCGGGGAATACCTCCGTTCCGGCGGCACGGGCTGGGAATGGTGGCCCTTCGACAAGGACTTTCACGCGATCATGAATATCGCGATAGGCGGAAACCTCGGCGGCGCCATCGATCCCGACCTGGCTTCGGACGTAATGGAGGTCGACTGGGTGAGGCTCTACCGGTAAAAGCCGAAAGGAAGGCACCAATTCGAAAATCGCGCCGCTATACCGCCCGGCGCGGCGGGTGGAAAATGCCAATGAACGAAGGAGATAGGATTCCATGAATATAAAAATTTCGGCGATGGCCCTCGCGGCGGCGGGGCTTCTTTTCGGGTGCGCGCAAGGCGCGGCGCCCACGTTGAATACCGTCAACAACCCGGCGCCGGACACCGTGGTGGACGCGGACGACGGGGCAAACTCCGGCGGCAGCGGGGGCTCCACCGGACTGTTCGTGCGTAGCTATGAATACGATACGGATTTCAAGTTTTACGTGTGGTCCGGAACCTTCACGACGGCGAACGATTCCGACGGCGGCCTCAAATGCATCGCCGGGGGCGGGGGCTGGGCAGGCGGAAGCTTCGCGAACGTATCCTCGGACACGTCCGCGACCTTCAGCATGTCCAACGTCGCCAAGATCAAGTTCAAGATCAAGGCGAACATTCCCGGTAACCAGGTCAATTATATCCTTGGCTGTACCGGGTATGAATACAAGAAGACCCTCGCAGATTTGGGGTACTCTTCCCTCAGCTCAACGAGCTGGACCAGCGTGGAGATAGATCTGTCCGGCCAGATCCCCGGTCACGTCGTGGAATCGGCGTTTTCCTTCGTAATGTCCGACGACGCCGGCGACTTGATCGCCGCGGGCGAGTGGATCTCCGTCCGGGACATCGACTGGGTGGACGCGAGCGGGAACAGTGTGGATATCACGCCCTGACCGGACCGCGACAAATTGGATAAGGGGCCCCGCGGGGCCCTTTTTTTTATTCCGTTCCGAAGAAAACAACCCCTATCCGAAATCGGCCCCTCTTTTCCGCCCGGCGGAAGCGGCCGGACAATGGGATACAAGAGAGAGAAGGCCCTTTAATACTAAACCGACGGGGCCGGAAGGAGAGAGCGAGAATGAAACGACTATTGGGATTTGCGCTGATCGCGTCCGCGTTCCTCGGGGCGTGCAGCATGGCGTCCATCGACACGAAGGCCGCGGCCTCTGCGGGCGGGGCCCGCGCCATAACGGGCGCCAACGGCACCGTGGCCGTGACCGGCATGAGCGGAACGGCCATGACGGTAACGTGGGACGCCGGTTCCCAGGTCAGCTATGCCCGGCTCTACGTGAGCGAGGGGAACGGCCTTGGCCTCGTGCTCGCCTCGCAGGACATGAGTTACTCCGGCGGAAAATACAGCTACACCCTGAGCCACCCCACCTTTACCTCCGGCGCGAAGATTCGTCTCGCGGTCCTGAAAAACCAGAACGGCGTAGAAACCTGCGTTCCCCAGGGAACCCTCTCCGACACGGCGAGTTGGGCCACCGTGACCTACGGCGACGCTTCCGCCGGGACCACGACCTCCGGGACGACCGATACCTCCGGACTCGTGGCAGGCGGCATCTACAAGATAGAGGCGAAATGCTCGGGGAAGGCCGTGGACGTTTCCGACGTTTCCGTAACCGCCGGCGCGAATATCCACCAGTGGGAGTACGTGGGCGGGGACAACCAGAAGTGGAAGCTCGTGTCCTCCGGCGACGGCAATTACTATCTCGTCTCGGTACTGAGCGGCATGGCCCTCGACGGCGCGGGCTGGGGAACCTCCGACGGCACGAACATAATCCAGTGGACCCTCGGTAACAACCAGGCCAACCAGAAATGGAAGATCGAGTCCAACGGGGACGGCACTTACAAGCTCACGAACGTGTACGCGAACAAGGTGCTCGACGTATCTTCCTCTTCCACCGAGAACGGCGGCAATATACAGCTGTGGACCTGGAACTCCTCCAACGCCCAGCGGTGGACCTTTACGCGCCTCGATTCGACGGATACCGGAACGGATCCCGGGACCTCGACCGGCGGGGCGACCCTCATCGGGCTGAACGCGAATATGGAAATGACCATACAGTTCGCCAACAATACCCGCGGAACCTATTCGAACGACCGCATCTGGATATGCGTGGTCGGCCAGAACGCGGCAGGCCAGTTCTGCTACCTGAAGCCCGACGGTACCCTGGTTCCCATCGTCGCGGGCCAGACCAGCGACGCGTGGTCCTATCGGCTGAGCGACATTTCCGGCTTCCAGGTACCGCAATCGATGCCCGCGACGCGCCTCTATATCTCCCTGGACAACAAGATGGTCATGCGCGGTATCGTGGACGGCGCGGGGAACGTCGGCGTGGTGCAGCCCGACCTGAATAACCCCGCCGACGCGAACGCCTCCACGATCTTCGACTGGATCGAGTACACCGTGGCGCCCGGCGCGTTCTGGGGCAACACCACCCAGGTGGATCAGTTCGGGTTCCCGATCACCATGGAAATGTACAACGACTCCGGCTCCTCCTACGCCTCCTTCATGAAGGTCGGAATAGAGGAAACCCGCGAGGCGATCTTCAGCGCCTTCGAGAACATCGCCCAGACCGAGTTCCGCGGCCTCGTGCAGCGTC
>QKCE01000180.1 GCA_003245785.1 Spirochaetales bacterium
GAGGCTTTAGCGTCATTAAATGTTATTTTTGTGTATTATATTATCTATATTGAATAATTTATATTTTTTATCTATCATATTGTACAAATGTCAGAATATCCACGCAAATCAATAATGAAACTCATTGCCGAAGCCCGGGGGAATACCAGGATCATCCTCCTCGACGGCCTACACCGTTCGGGAAAGTCCGCCTGCCTGTCCGCGACGGCCCGGATCCTGCGCGCCTCCGCCCCGCCGGTTCACGTAATCCACCTGAGAAGCGGCCACGGCATCGCCGACGTCCGTGAACTCGCCGCGGCGGCCCGGGGTCTCGGCGTCGGTCCCTCGGCGCTTTGCGTCGACGACGCGGACCGCGTCCCCGGCTTCGCGGAAGCCCTGGGGACCATCCTGGAACGCCACGACACGACCGCGATAATCACCGGCTCGAGAACCATCCCCCTCTCCGAGGAATTGCTCACGCGGTTCGGGGACCGGGCGGTGAGCCGCATACCGGTCACGCCCCTTTCCTACCGGGAATGGCTCGAGGCCCGAAACGTCCGGGATTCTTCCGACGCCTTCCAGTCCTACGCCCGAACCGGCGGCCTCCCCGATTCCTGGAACGGCTCCGACGCGGAAAACCGCGGCGGGGATTTCCTCGAAATGCGGGTCAACTCCTTCCTGCTCACGCAAATAGTGGAAGCCTTTCCGCTTCGTTCCCCGGCGGCGATTCGCCCGATTCTTTCGCTACTCGCCGCGCACATGGGAGAGGCCCTCTCCGCGCGCCAAATTCGCGACGCCCTCGAGGGAAGCCGATTCCCGCTTTCGCCCCAATCGATCATCGATTATCTCGAGGCGTGCAGGCAGTCGGGACTCATCGTGCCGGTGCCCGTTCTCGACCTGTCCGACGACCGGGAGATGCAGTCCGCCCAGGTATGGTATTTCGCCGACAACGGGCTCAGGAAGGCCTTTGCCGGCAGGGAGAGCGCCGCGGAGACTGACAGGGCGCTTCGCAACCTCCTATTCCTCGGGCTCCGGGGGGCGGGATGGTCCGTGCGGCAGGGCCGGGCCGATATGGGCAGGGAGAGGAAGGAAGAAATATCCTTCGTGTGCGAGCGGGACGGAAGGAGGATATACGTGCAGTCGATCGGGAATTCGGCGACCGCGGGCGAGCGAATCAGGAAATACCGGACCCTGCTCTCGGTCCGCGACGCCTGGCCGAAGTTTCTCATAGACCCGGCAGGCCCACCGGACGGCGGGGAGCTCACCGGGGACGGGGTTCGCCACGTCCTCGCCCGGGACTTTCTCCGGGACGGCGCGGAACCCTGAGGCGCCCTCAGGCGGTGGCGTTACGCTCGGGGGTTTCCGAGGCGAGGGTCGCGCTGCCCCGACTCATGGCGGTAAGGCCCGTACGCACGAGCTCGAGAATGCCGAAGGGTTCCAGGAGCTCGATAAGCCCCGCGATCTTCTCCTCGCTACCCGTCGCCTCGATCATGAGGGAATCGACGCCCACGTCCACGACGCGGGCACGGAAGATGTTCGCCGTCTCGATCACGCCGACGCGGTTGGACGCCTTGGCGTTCACCTTGATGAGGGCGAGCTCGCGCACGACCGTGGTCGTATGCTCGCAGTGGTGGATGGAGACTACCTCCACGAGCTTCGCGAGCTGTTTCTCTATCTGCTCGAGGATATACTCGTCCCCCCGGACCACGATCGTCATCCGCGAGAATTCCGGGTTGTCCGTCACGCCGACGGTGAGGCTGTCGATATTGTAGCCCCTGCGGCTGAAAAGGCCCGACACGCGGCTCAAGACGCCGGAATGGTTTTCCACGAGCACCGAAATCACGTAACGCTTCATGACGACTCCTTCAAAGGCTAGTTGGACAGTTCCTTGCTGTTATACAGTCCGAGGACGCGGACGCCCTGCACCACACCGTTATCCTGACTTATCTTTTCCATTTCCGCAAGGGCGGTGCGCAGATGCTCGGCGGAAACCACGCTTTTGCCCACGCCCTCGGGAAGGGTGAGGTTCGCGTAGAAGCGGTAGCGCCAGGGCTCGCCCTGAATCGGCCGGGACTCCAGCTTGGTGAGGTTGAGTCCGTGCTTTTTCAGGATGCCGAGGGCGTCGTGGAGCGAGCCCGGCTGGTTCGCGGTGGTGAAGATCACGCTGGCGTGATTCGGCGTCTCGCAGCGCACCTCGCCGGCGCGGGCCACGATGACGAAGCGGGTATAGTTGCGGGGATTGGTCTCGATCCCGCTCTTGAGGGCCTTGAGGCCGTATATTTCCGCGGCGCTCTCGCTCGCGATCGCCGCCCTGGTCGGGTCGCCCTCGGCGGCGACGAGTTCCGCCGCCCCGGAGGTGGAGGCGGTCTCGATATGCTTCCAGTGGGGCTTGCCCGCGAGGAATTCGTCGCACTGCGAGAGGGCCTGGGGGTGGGAATATACCGACGCGATGGTGTCGACCGTCGCGTCCTTGCAGGCGAGGAGCGAGTGCTCGATGCGGATGGTCACCTCGCCGACGATCTCGATGTCCTCGCAGCGGGTCAGGTTGTCGTAATTCTCGTACACCGACCCCGCGAGGCTGTTCTCGATGGGCAGCATGCCGAAGGCGGCCCCGCCCCCGAGCACCGCGTTCAGCACCTCGCGGAAGTTGGCCGTCGAGAGCGCCGTGGCGCCGTTGTCCCAGAAGCGCTGGATCGCGATCTCCGCGTAGGCTCCGCGGCCCCCCGAATAGGCGCAGATGACCGGCGTTTCCGCCGCGCCGCGAAGGTCCGCGACGGAAGCCCGGTTCGCCGAGAGTTCGGCGCCGCCGGTGGCGTGGCCGCTTCTCGCCATGGGCCTGTGGGACACCGAGCGGCCCACCACCGGGGCGAGTACCTCGATATCCCGCATCATCTTCTCGAATTGCTCGGGGTAGAGGGACTGGGCGCCGTCGGACATGGCGCAGTCCGGGCAGGGATGCACCTCGACGATGAGCCCGTCGGCGCCGGCGGCGACCCCCGCGAGGGCCATGGGCGGCACCTTGTCGCGCACGCCCACCGCGTGGCTCGGGTCCACGATGATCGGGAGGTGGGTAAGGGAGCGGAGCACCGGGATGGCCGAGAGGTCCAGGGTGTTCCGGGTAGCCTTCTCGTAAGTCCGTATTCCCCGCTCGCAAAGGATCACGTCCTCGGTGCCGCTCGCGAGGAGGTATTCGGCGGCCATGAGCCACTCCTCGATCGTGGCGGAAAGGCCCCGTTTCAGGATTACGGGCTTGGCGAGGGCGCCGACCTTCTTGAGTAGCTCGAAATTCTGCATGTTCCGGGCGCCGATCTGGAATACGTCGACGTAGTCCTTCATCACCGGGATGTGCTCGGAAGAGACGATCTCGGTCACGACGGGGAGGCCGTAGGCGTCTCCCGCCTCGCGGAGGATGCGCACGCCCTCCTCGCCCATGCCCTGGAAGGCGTAGGGACTGGTCCTCGGCTTGTAGGCGCCGCCCCGGAGCATGACCGCCCCGGATTCGGCGACCCGGGCCGCGGACTCCATGATCTGCTCGGCGCTTTCGACCGCGCAGGGCCCGGCGATGACCGAGACCCGATGGCCGCCGATCTTCACGCCCCGAACGTCCACCACGGTATTGTCCCGCTTGAACTCCCGCGACGCCATCTTGTAGGGCTTCGAGATGGGAATGACCCGCTGCACGCCCGGGAGTATTTCCACGTCCCGGGGGTCGATTCCGACCTTGCCGACGGCGCCGAAGATCGTTTCCTCTTCCCCCGCGATCTCGTTGACCCGGAGGGAGTTTTTCTCGAGGAAGCGGCGGATGCGCTGCTTGTCCTCGTCGCGGATATTGCTCTCGAGTACGATTACCATGTGGTTGTCCTTAAGATGTCGGCGAACACGCCCGACGCGGTCACGTCGGCCCCGGCGCCGTAGCCCCTGATCACCAGGGGAATCGGCGAATAATATTTGGTGGTGAAAACGAAGGCGTTCTCGCCGCCCTTGATCGCCGCGAGGGGCTCCGCGAGCGGTACCTCGACGGTGCCGACCCGGGCGGTCCCCGACGCGCCGTCGATGCCGGCGGCGAAGCGGAGGGCCTTGCCTTCCGCCCGGAGGGAAGCGACCCGGGAGGCGAACCAGGGGTCGGCCGAGGGGAGCCGCGAGAGGAATTCCTCCACGGTGCCGGAGGAATCAAAATCCGGCGGGAAGAGGGGCGATACCGCCACCTCCTCGAGTTCGAGGCCGATCCCGGCTTCCCGGGCGATAATGAGGGCCTTCCTCGCCACGTCGGTTCCCGAAAGGTCGTCCCGGGGATCGGGCTCGGTAAAGCCCTTCGCCTTCGCCTCGAGCACCGCCTGGGAGAAGGTGGCGCCCTCGTCGAGGCGGCCGAAAATGTAGGAAAGGGAGCCCGACATGATGCCGGAGAACGAGTGGAGGGCGTCGCCGCTTTTCAGCATGTTCCGGAAGGTGTCGATAACGGGGAGGCCCGCGCCCACGTTCGTCTCGTAGAGGAACCGCTTGCGGTTCGCCGCCGCGGTCTCCCTGAGTTCCCGGTAGTACGCGAGGGAAAGGGAATTCGCCCGCTTGTTCGGCGTGATGACGTGCATGCCCGCGTTGAAGAGGTCGGTATACCGCTCGGGCAGGTAGCCGTTGGCCGTGCAGTCCACGAATACCGGATTCAGGGGCTTTTCGGCCTTCACGAACTCGATGATGGAGTCGACGGACGAGACGTCCCGGGCCTTCTCGAACCGGTCGCGCCAGTCGCCGAGGTCGATCCCGGATTTCGCCAGCATCAGTTTCCTGGAATTCGCGATTCCCCACACCTGGATATCGATTTGGGATTTCCGGAGCTCCTCTTTCTGGAGCCGGATCTGGTCGAGGAGTTTCCCCCCCACGACGCCCACGCCCACGAGGAATACCTCGATGGTCTGCATCGTGTTGAAGAAGAACCGGTGGGCGATCCGTACCGCCTTGTCGCCGTCCTCGTCGGCGACCACCGTGCTTATCGAGCGCTCCGAAGAGCCTTGCGCTATCGCGTTGATGTTGATTCCTCCGAAGGCGAGGGCGGAGAAGAAGGTTCCCGCCACGCCCTTTCGGTGCTTCATGCCGTCGCCGACGATCGAGACGATCGCCATACGCTTGATCACCGAAATGTCGTCTATGAGGTTTTCGCGGATTTCAAGGGCAAACTCCTCCTGCAGGGCCTTCTTGACGGCCTTGGATTCGGAGCCCTTCACGCAAAAACTGATCGTGTATTCCGAACTGGACTGGGTGATCAGGAGCACCGAGATGCCCGCCCTGCTCACCGCCTGGAAGACCCGCGCCGCGGTGCCCTTCTTGCCCTTGAGCCCCGCGCCGGAAACGTTCACCATCGCGGTGTCCTTGAGGCAGGAAATGCCCCGGACCGGGCCCGCGGACGGGTCTTCCGGGATCGAGTCGGCCGCGGCGATCCGCGTGCCCCGGGCGTTCCGGTTGAAGCTGTTCAGGCTCCAGGTCTCGATATGCCGCGCCGCGATGGGCGTGATGGTCTTCGGGTGAAGCACCTTGGAGCCGAAGAACGAGAGTTCCATCGCCTCCTCGTAGCTGATGTCGTTCACCAGGATCGCGTCGTGGACGATCCTCGGGTCGGCGGTATAGATGCCGTCCACGTCGGACCAGATCTCGAGCCGGTTCGCGTGGAGGCCCATGGCCATCAGCGCGGCCGAGAAGTCGGAACCGTTGCGCCCGAGGAGGGTCGGCTTCCCGTTCACGTCCGAGGCGATGAACCCCGGGGCGAGGAGAATCCGCGCCCCGGCGTCGCGCCAGTAGGCGAAGTTCGCGTCGATCCTTTCGTACGCCGGGTCGGCCTCCACGGGCCGTCCGCCCTCGGTCTCGATGAGTTTCCGGCTGTCGAGGACCTCGACGCTTTCGCCCCGGGCGCGGAGGATCTCCGCCACGATGGGCACGCAAAACTGCTCGCCGAGCCCCATGATCCGGCATTCGATCGTATCGGGGCACTCGCCGAAAGCGGCGACCGCCGAAAGGAGCCGGTCGTATTCGGCGAAAAGGGGATCCAGTTCCCGGGCCACCGCGTCGGCGGAATAGGCGGGGACCGCGGCGACGAGCTCGCGGATTATGTCGAGATGGACGTTCTTGACCGCGGAAACCCAGGCCTCCACGGTTTCGGGGGCCCCGGCGGCCCCCGGCATGGTCATCGAAGCGGTGGCTGCGGTCGGGGCGGTTTCGTTCGCGAAAAACCGCATCGCGAAATTGATACTGTCCTGCAGGCGGTTC
>QKCE01000018.1 GCA_003245785.1 Spirochaetales bacterium
CGCTCACGCCCTTTTCGCCTGCGCGGCGGACAAGGACGTGGAAGCCATGGCGGGAATCGTCATGCCGGCCTTCGTCGCCGAGCAGGCAGCCGAGGCGCGCAGGGTCTTCGAAAACGTCGCCGAAGGGCGTTCCGTCCCGTTGTTCTCCATGGAAGACGCTATCCGTTCCATCGAAGCAGTATCCACGACCCGGGGACTCGACGCGACGATATCCTTCAACCGGCTCGCCTCGGGACCGGTTTTCGCGCGCCCCCTTTCCGTCCGGCTCAGGATGCCCAACGCCATCCAGGCCCGGAACGCGGCCCTGGCGGCCTACGCGGCGAAATACCTTTTGCCCGATATAGATGAAGACGCGATTGAACTCGGCCTTTCCCGGGCCTGGCTCCCCGGGCGCTTCGAAATACTCCCGACGGAACCGCCGATCGTGCTCGACGGGGCCCATACCGTGCGAAGCCTCACGCTCACGGCGCAAACCTTTACTGCCCTTTTCCCCGGGCACGCTCACGCCCTTTTCGCCTGCGCGGCGGACAAGGACGTGGAAGCCATGGCGGGAATCGTCATGCCGGCCTTCGGGAAGGTGACCCTTACCCGGCCGGGGGACAAAAAGTCGAGCGATATGGAACGGGCCGTGGCCGCCTTTTCCGCGCGGCCCGAAAGCGCGGGCGGCAGGCTTTCGGTCGAAGAACGGTTTGCCGAGGCGATCCTGCGGTCCGTGGCGGAGGCGAAGGCGGCGGGGGTGCCCCTGCTGATTACCGGTTCCTTTTACCTCGTTACCGAAGCGAAAAGGATTTTATCGCCCCCGACGGCGAATCCGGATCCGGAAACTCGAGGCCCGTCGCGCTCAGCATGAGGACCTTTCCGCCCGGGGCGGGGTTGTACAGCGGATCTCCGTGGATGGGAAAGCCCTGGGAGGCGAGGTGGGCGCGTACCTGGTGTCGATAGCCCCGGGTAAGCGTGCACACGCATAGTATTCTTCCACTGGCCGCGGATTCTGCGGATTCCAGGAGAGTACGGTAGTCCCTGCCGGCTTCCTCGAATCGCCTGTCCCCGGGGAAGACCGGGCGCACTTCCCTTCCCTTCGGTCCCCATGCCCTGAAGCGGCTAATAATCTCGTACGGAAGGTTTTCGGGCAATTCCCCGCCCATTCGGTCGCAGAGGGCGGTATATCGCTTCAATATCGAATCCCCTTCCTGGGCTTCCTTGAAAAAGTCGTAGGTCTCCTGGGTTTTCGCGATAAGCACGAGCCCTTCCGTAGGTGTGTCGAGCCGGTGTATGAGTCCCCGTTCCATTTCTTTTTTCCCCGAGACCGAGGCCGCTTCGGGAACGCGTTCCAGGTACCATGAGAGGAGGGTCCCGCCCTCCCCTTCGCGGATCGGCGCGGTGGGCATTCCGTGGGGCTTGAACGCGATCGTCCAGGACGCGGAATCGAGGGCGACGTAGGGCTCGCGAATAAAGTCGTCCGTCATGGGCCGTAGAGTTCCCTAAGTTTCGAAATGATTCCCCTGAAACGCCTTGGCAGGGGCGCGCGAACCGTGAGGGGCTTCCGGGCGCCGGGCAAGGGTATGGTCAGGCGCTTGGCGTGAAGCATGAGCGTGGCGTCGGGAAAGACTTTGTCCTTTTTTCCGTAAATCGGGTCGCCCAGGATCGGGCAGCCCAGGTATTTGCTGTGTACCCGAAGCTGGTGGGTTCGGCCGGTATGGAGCCTGAAAAGCACCAGGGCGTAGGGTCCGTAGGTTTTCACGACCCGGTAGGCCGTCCGGGCGTGCTTGCCCCTCGACTCGTCGTCGGTCCAGGTAAAGCGCTTGCGGTTTTTCGGGTCCCGGGTTATCCGGGTCTTTATTTCGCCTTCCCTCGCCCTCGGGACGCCCGAGAGGATGGCGGCGTATACCTTGACGGTCTTTCGGGTGCGGAACTGCTCCTGCAGGAAGGTTTCGGTTTCCGGGTTCCGGGCGGTGATGATTATGCCCGAGGTATCCTTGTCGAGGCGGTGGACGATGCCGGGGCGCGGGTTTTCGCCGCCCCCGGCGAGACCCCAATGCCACATGAGGGCGTGCACGAGGGTTCCGGTCCAGTTGCCCGCCGCGGGATGGGTAACCATGCCCTGGGGCTTGTCGACCACCGTGACGTTAGCGTCTTCATAGAGGATACGCAAGGGGATATTTTCGGGTTCGATGCGCTCCGGGACGGGGTCTTCCCAGGCCAGCACGATGAGGTCTCCCGGGCGCACGGCGCGCGAGAGTTTCGCGGCCTTCCCGTTCACCGTGGCGGATAGGGCGCCGTTTTTCAGCCTGGAACGGCTAACCTCCCCCGATTTCAGCGCGCAGTACCGGTCGAGTCTCATGCCGCTTCCCGCGTCGGCGGACACCCTGAGCGTAAGCTCACTCACCGGCGGTTTCCAGGGGAATCGGAGCTATGGTGATGGTCTCGGGTTTCGCCGCGGCCTCGCTCTCGCGCCTTCCCTTCGCGGCGCGCCTGGATATGGCTCTCCAGGCGAAATCGACGACGGCCACCCCGAGGGAGATGCCAATGGAGGCGTAAAATACGTTTTTCTGTTCCGCCTCGGAAAGGGGAACCGCGATATCCTGCTTCTTGAAGGGCCAGGGAAGGTAGGCCTCGTCCTGGCCGTGGTCGTAATATCGATAGACGTCGTAATAGATGGAACTGAAAAAGGTCATGAAGGGAAGCGCCCCGAATGAGATTATTTCCGCCCGGCGCATGTCCACTTGCCAATCGGGAAATTCCGCGGGCCCGTAGGGCACCGGCGTCTCGCTCGCCGCCGTATTGCCCGTAGCGGTCTCGGCGTTCAGGGCGACGGAAGCGAGGAACAGAATCGCGAGGACCGCCTTGCCGAGGCGCGGGCGGTTCATGCGCGGGCCCCGAAGATTGCCGTGCCGATCCTCACCATGGTGGAGCCTTCCTCGATGGCGACGGTATAATCCGCGGACATGCCCATGGAAAGCTCCGAAAAATCGAGGGACGGATAGCGGGTCGCGCAGTCGTCCCTGAGTTTTGCGAGGGTTCGGAAGGACGCCCGCACCGCGGCCTTATCGTCGGTCCAGGGCGCCATGGTCATGAAGCCCCTGCACTTCACGTACCTAAGCCCTTCCAGCGCGTCTATCGACCGGAACAGGGAAGACACGTCCTGATACCCGGCCTTCGACTCTTCCCCGGTATGGTACTCGAAAAGAATTTCCACGTTCTTGCCGATTTCCTCCGCCCGCTTCCCGATCTCCTGCAGGAGCTCGAGCCGGTCGACGGACTGGACGCAACGGGCCAAAGGGAGAATCTGGCGCACCTTGTTCCGCTGTAGGTTACCTATCAGGTGAAGCGCGATTCCCGGATGACTTTCGAGAATCGTGGGGAATTTATCCCGGGCCTCCTGCACGCGGTTTTCGCCGAAGAGCGTTTGACCCGCGCGCACCGCCTCGAGAACGGACGAAGCGGGGTTGAACTTGCTCACCGCGAGAAGCTCGACCGATCCTTCCGTCCTGCCCGCGCTTCGTTCGGCGTTCCGTATCGATTCGAGAACCCGCTCGAGGTTTTCGGCGACGCTCACGGCTTGACCCCAGCCTCGTGGAGGGCGTCGGAAAAGCGGAGAAAGTCGGCGATGGCGAGGGTTTCCGCCCTGGCGAGGGGGTTAATGCCCGCGCGTTCGAGGCTTTGCTCCATGACGTAGGCGGCTTCCGGGCCGGGCGCGAGCCTTCCCGGGCGTTGGAGCCATGCCGAGAGGTTGTTCTTTATGGTTTTCCGCCGGGATGAAAACAGGCCGCGCAAAAGGGACATGAAAAGCTCGGGGGATTCGCAGGCAGGCCAATCGTCGCGCCGATCCAGGGCGACGGCCTTCGAGACCACGTTCGGGCGGGGCCAAAAGGAACCCGCGGCGAGATCCATCAGGGGCGTTACCTTGTAGGCCCATTGGCAGAGCACGGAAAAGGAGGAATAGTCCGCCGTGGAGGGCTTGGCCGCCATGCGAAGGGCGACTTCCTTCTGGACGGTGAACACCGCCCGGTCGAAACGGACGCCGCCGGTTATGGTATCGGCGATTACCGTCGCGGCGATATTGTACGGGAGGTTACCGAAGAGCCGGGGCGGAACCTCGGCCTCCGCGGCCTTTTTCCACGTCCGGAGCACGTCGCCCTCGATCAGGCTGAAATTCTCGCGGCCGGAAAAAATATCCCGCAGGACGGCGGCGAAGCCGCGATCTATCTCGAATACCGAAAGCTTCGCGCCCCTGGCCAGGAGCGCGTCGGTCATGGCCCCGAGACCGGGCCCGATCTCCCATACGCCCATGCCCTCCTCGACCTTGAGGGCGTCGACGAGGCGGTTTCTGTGGGCCCGGTTTACCATGAAGTTCTGGCCGAATTTCTTTTGCATGGCCATGCCGCGTTCGTCGAGAAATGCTTTCAGGGCGGTGGGCGAGTCATAATCCGGCAAAACCGGCATCGGGAGACCTCCGTTTCCGGGCGATAAAGTGGGCGGTAAGCGTAAGCGCAGCCGCGGTAACAGACATGATAACCGTGAGAAGAACCGGAAACAAGACCCGGGTCGGAACCCGAGGCAAGCGGGAAAACCCGCGTACCAGCCACGCGATGAGGGCGTACTGTAGGTCCATCGCCGGTGAGAGAAGCATGCCCAGGGACGGAACGGTCAGGTACAGGGCGAGCCAGAGGATACCGGAGGAAAGGAAAACCGTCGCCAAGGGACCCATGACGATGGCCGCGATCGGCGCGAAGGGAACGAAGACGCCGAAGACGGCGGCGGAATACCCGCAAGTCGCCATTTGGGCGGCCATGGAGGCGGACGCCAGGGAGCGAAATGAACGGGGTATCCACCGGGGTAGAAAGGCCGATAGGGGACCGGAAAGCGCGAGTATGCCCGCAAGGGCGGCATGGGAAAGAATGAAGGCGGCGTTCGCGACCTCGCCTGGAGCCATGGCGAGTTGGGCCGTCGCGGCAAGGGCGAGGGCGCCGAGGAGGTTCGGCTTGTAGCCCAAAACCCGGGCGACGAAGAGCAGGAAGGCCATCAGGAGCGCCCTCGCGAGGGACGGGGACGAGCCGGCGAACCACACGAAAAAAAGCATCGCAGCGAGGGACAACCGGATGGAGAGCCGCTCCCCGCCGATCCTCCGGCCGGTTTTTATGGCAAGCAAGGCGATGATGGAAAGATGCATTCCCGATAGGGCGAGTACGTGCGAGAGCCCCGAGTCCCTGAAGCGTTGCGCGAGGCCGGGTTCCAGGTAGTCGCGGTTACCCGAAAGGAGCGCCAGGAGGAAGCCTCCGAAAGGTCCCCGGGACAGGAGGGCGGAGATAAGCCGAAATCGCGTCGCCGCCCTGAATCTGGCGAACGGGGAGGACCAGGCCTCCTCGCCGCCCCACCCCGTCGCGTCGTATTCCGTCGGCCCGCGGGAATCGTTCGGGCGGCGAAAGGCGCCGGGTAAATAGGCGATTCGACCTTGGGCGAGAACGCCGCCGGACTTTCCCGTCAGCCTTCCCGGCATGTTGAGAACCGCGGCTTCTGCGGGAATATAAGCCGTTATATGGCCGGAGGCGGAGAATTCCGCGCCGTCTGCGCGGTGAAGGGAAACGAGCGAGGCGGAAAAACGGTAACGGTCCGCTCCCCAGGGTACCGGGTCGCCCTCGAGGACGCATTCGATTTCGGTAACGGTATCAAGCTTCGCGAGGCTGAGGACCGGGGCGTTATGGACGATCAGGGATGCGTAAGCGGAAGCTCCCAGACAAAGTCCGACACAAAACGCGCGGGCATGAAGAATCGCGGTCAGAGTTCCATGCCCGGGGTTGAGTACCTCTCGCGGGCGGGTGCCCGGGAACGCTCGTGCGGTTCGCGCCGGACGGGAGGCGGATTCGAGGGCGGAGAGCGCCGACAGGACCGTCAGGGCGGCAATAAAACATGCCATCGTGGCGATACGGGTCGGGTTTGCGGCATGGAGAAGGCCGAAGGCGACGAAGCCGCCCGCGGCCAGGTTTAACGAAAGGGGAAACGAATCGGTTTCTTGTCCTACCACTGAAGCCTCGCGAGCGCGTCGCGAGAGGCCTTTTTCACGGATTCGGGATAGTCGAGATACCCAACGTACAGGAGATAGTCGAATGCCGTTTTGTCGCCAAGGTCTCCCAACGCCTGGATTACGGCGAGCATCAACTGCTCGTTATATGTCTTCTTCTGCTCGGTTTCCGAATTGAGGAGTCCGAGGAAAATGGAAAGCGCCTGGGCGGATTCCGTGGTTCCCATGGCGCCCATCGCGCGGATAACCGGTATGAAGGCGGAGGAATCGGCCTTGCCGGTCTTGTAATCCCCCTGCACCTGGTAAAAATATTTCAACACGTCGGGGGACGAGGGCGACCAGGCGAGCTCAGTGATCGCCGCGAGGGACTCGTCGAGCAGCTTGCGGGCCGTCTGCGCGTCCGGCCCCTTCGCCGCGGCGTTGGCCGCCAGTCCAACGGAGAAGGCGGAGGCCGCTATCTTGCCCTTATCGCCGTCGGAAAGATCCGGTTTCGCGCGGGCGAAGCCGAAGGCCGCGTACGAGGGTTGTAGGGCGCCCCGGGCGAAAATGGCCAGGATTTGGTCGGCATAGCCGTCGGAAATCGAATTGAGGCCGTTTTTTGCCGCCAGGGCGAGCCCGGAGTCCAGGCCGGAGGTCGCCGCCTGGAAGAGCACGGGGAAGGACGATTTGTCGGCGATCTTGCCGAGGGTCTTCGCGCAGGCGATGAGGGTGACGGTATCGGCGCCCAGGTTGGCGGGAGTCGCGGCGATCTGCTGGCCGAACCAGGCGTTCAGCTCGGCGACGGCGGCGGAGTCCCCCGCGGAAAGGACCGCGAAGGCGTCGAGGCAGGCGACGCGAACCCGGGAGTCGGGGAAGCTTTGGAAAGTCTTCATTACCCGGGGGAGAATGGAGGGGTCCTTCCATTGCGGGGATTTCGAGGCGGCTACGACCGCGAGGTCGATGAGCTGGCTGTCGTTCCCCAGCACCGGCCGGTACTGGAGTATGAAATCGAAGGCGTCGTTGAATAGGGGAATCATGTTCACGCCGGCGACCCGGGTGGCGTCGCCGAGCAGCTCAATCTTGGTGCTGATGCTCGCGCGGACGAAATTCCTCTGGTACGAAAGGATGACGGGGTCGGAAGACTGTCCCGTAACCAGGGCGGCGGGAACCGTCGCGAAAAACGCGAAGGCGATCGCGAAGGCCTTGTTTCTGATGGCGGTGCGCATCCTGAATTCTCCTTGTGCGGCCCTGAAGGGCTCCGTTAGGGCTTTTCGGCGAAATCCGGGAGATCGGGTAAGGGTTCCAGCCCGTCGATTTCCGGTATGTCCCCCGAATTACGCGGCTGTTCGGGCTCCGCGGACTCGGCCTCGATTATGCCGTCTTCCTCGCTCAGCCTGATGGCGTCCAGTTCCTCTTTCTGCTCTTCGGGCAACACGTTGTACACGAAGGTGAGGATCGCGTTTCTCATGCGGGAGTTCAATTCCTCGCTTTCGAAATGGATCCGGGACTGGTTGGTATCGTGGTTGAAATCCACGGCCTTGATTACGCCCCCCATCACGATGAGCACGTCCCGAAGCATGAACTGAAGCTTGATCTTCATGCCCTTCTCGGCCTTTCCGCCGATCAGGATCATCGCCCCGTCCTCCGAAAGGTCCTCGAGGAGGCACTTCATTCCCGGCTCGGGTTCCAGCGCGGTGTCGATGGGATCGCCGGGGCGGATTATATAGAGCTGGGCGTAAATGGAACACTTGACCCGGATCGACCTTCGTTTTTGGGAACGGACGAGCATGTAGGAATGGGCGAGGTAGAGGACCGCGTTACCCGAGCCGGTGGGATCCGGCACCACGGCGGTGTCGAACACGTAGCCCGCGTCGTCGTGGCGCCAGAAATAGACCGATATTTTCTTGTTAACCCACTCGACGGCTGAGCCGGAAACCCGGGTCCCCATGGGAAACTCCAGCACGAGGTGCCTCGGGCCGTTGCGGATAACCTTGGAACTGAAAAGCCCCGTGCCCCGAAGCAATATCCGGACGCGCTGGCCCACCGCGATGTCCCTGGTCGAGTCGAGGCCGTGCTTTTTCTGCGACTGGTCGAGCTCTATCTTGGTGCGGTAATCGTAGAGCTGGGTGAGTATCTTTTGGTTCTGCGGGTCGTTCTCCGTCCCCGTGCTCTTGGTAAACTGGACGATCTGGGAGATGCAGGAATCGAGGGCCGCGACGGACCAGAAGAGCGAGGTAAGGTCCTCGACTCCGGCGGTCTTGCCGATCCTCCCCAACATCAGTATTTGGGGAAGGGAGAAGCCGGAATCGAGGCCCGTCATGGCGAAGCGGAAAAATTCCTTGATCCGCGAGCCCTTGTCGGTCATCATGACCGCGACCACGACGAGGAGTATTACGGCGAGGAAGAACAGGGCCACGATCGACATCAGGGACCCTTCCGTCAGATAAGGCCCGCGACGGCGGAACCGAGGGTCACAGCGTTGTCCATGGTGACGATCTCGTACCAGATGCCGCGTTCCTCGGTCAGCGCGCGGTTCAGGTAGCCCGTCACGCGGTCCCGGAGGTTATGGGTCTTGAGGAAGGTGGTTCCCTCGCAAAGCACGCTGACGGGCTTCGCGGGGTTCTTGCCCTTCCCGCTCCTGACGATCACCGCGGCTATGTTCGCGGCGGCGAGCCTGGCCGACCGCTCGACCAAGGCGTCGAGGACGCGGAAGGCGGTTTCCCTGTCCGCTTCGGTGCCGCCGGCGAGGAGGGCGCCGATTTTGGTATCGGTCCTGTAGGGGCCGTAGAAGAATTGGTCCATGTCCTTGAGCTCGAGGGTTTCGAGCTTCGCGAACTTCCCCGCGACGGCGGCGCTGAAAAGTCCGGTCGCGGCGGCGCGGACCAGGGCGATGCGGGCCAGGGGGCCGAGATAGGCGCCGGAGCACATTTTCTCGTAGCCGTAGAGTCCCGGGGAGTTGGTGGTCGCGTCGAGGGTGATGTCGAAAGCGCTCCGCTGGATCTTGTTGCACTTTCCGGATTCGCACACGACGATCTGGGCGGGCGGGGCCTTCACGGAAGCACCCGCGATCTTCGGGATTTCGCCGTATTCGATATAGGCGGCGTTCATGCCCGTGCCGAGGATGAAGCCGACGTAGGAATCGTAGGCCTTGCCGCCGGTCGCCGCGGAGGCGCCCGCGAGAAGGGCCGCGGTGGTGTCGTTCAGGAGCACGATCTTTTCGGGGCGCTTCCAGCCCCGGGCCACCAGGGCGTCCGAGAGGCTCGCGCCCACGAGGGAGCCGATCACTTCCTTCGCCTTGATTTCCTTGGAGAACTGGATAACCTTGCCGTCGCCCTCGGGGGTGATGGTCATGGCGTAGGAGAAGCAAAAGCCGATGCGGTCCGCCTTGTCCTTCAGGTGGTCGAGGAAGGACGCGATGGTCTCGAAGAATTCCTTCTTGGAATATTCCCGGTCCGTCGCGGGCATGGCGGTTTTTTTCATTTCGCTGATCGTCGGGTTCCCCTCGGAATCGAAGGAGACGAGGCAGGAGCGGAAGTTCGTGCCGCCCGCGTCGATGACGATGACCTTTTTGTCGCGGGGGGCTGATTCGGGCGGGTTCGCCCAGGTGGGAATCATGTCAAGCGAGGGACCGTCCCCGGGGGGATTGGTCGGGTCCCGTACGAGACCTTCCTCTATGTCGAACATCATCGTGTGTATTACGGAATTGACGTCGGGGCCGCCTACGGGAAAATCGTTGCGGCCAAGAAACGCGTGCACGGCGTGCTTGGGATTCATGAAACACCTCTTTAAGGACTTGTTTATCTGAAAAAGTATATCATGAATGCCTTAGTTGTTCCAGTTGGCCGCCCGTCAGGAGGAGAGCTGCAGGTAAATCTGGTCCGCGAGGCCGAAGCCGGCGTCGCGGGTCATGTCCCGGGCGAGTTCGTCGTAGAGCATGTCCTCGTACATCTTCGCGGCGAACCCCGTATTGCCGCCGAGACCGCTTTTTACCACGGTGCCCTTCATCGAGTCGAGCATGATCTTGACCACCAGGGACTCGAGTTCGAGGGACTGCTCGTAGAGTTTGCCCGTCTTGTCTATTTTCCCGCTCTGGCCCGCGTTCGCGGCGGCCCCGGTCACGTCGGCGCTCCGGTTCGCGGGCTTCGAGGAATCGGCGGCGAGGGAACTGATATAGTCCCCGTTGAGGCGGGTATCGACGAGCCCTTTCGCTTTCGATTCGCCCGATTCGGAATCGGAATCCCTGCCCGCGTTCACGCCGTCGACGAGGGCGGCGAAACGGCGTTCCGTTTCCTTCGCCTTCGCGTTGTCCGCGAGCATGCTCCCCGTAGAGGCGAGATCGGAGAATCCGTAGGCTATGGACGCGACTGACGACATGGCTTATCTCTCCCGGTTAGCGCTTGAGCGAGGCGGCGGTCTGCAGCATGTTGTCGCTGGTCTGGATCGCCTTGGAATTGAACTCGTACGCCCTCTGCGCCACGATCATGTTGACCATCTCGCTCACGGTGGAGACGTTCGACATCTCCAGGAATTTGTGGATCGATTTTCCGAAGCCGTTGAAGCCGGGCCGTCCCGCGATGGACTCACCGGAAGCCGGGGTCTGTTTGTAAAGGTTCTCGCCGGTGGCGGAAAGTCCCGCGGGGTTTTCGAAGCGGTAAAGCTCGACCTGTCCCACGTCGACGGGGTCGTCGAGATCGCCGACCCGTACCGTGACCCGGCCGTCCTGGCTGATATTCACCGTGTCCTGGCGGTAGCCCTCGGGAAATGTAATCTCGGGCAGGACCTTGAGGCCGTTGGAGGTGACGAGCTGGCGGTCCGCGTCGATCTTGAAGGATCCGTCGCGGGTGTAGGCGTAGGAACCGTCGTACTGGAGCACGCGGAAAAAGCCCTCGCCCTGGATCGCCACGTCGCTGATGTTCCCCGTGTTCTGCAGGGATCCTTGGTCGAACATGCGGAGGGTGGAAGCCACCTTCACGCCGTGGCCCATCTGCACGCCCACCGGGGTGATGGTGTCTTCGGTCGCCGGGGTCCCGGCGGTCCTGACGGTCTGGTAGAGCAGGTCCTCGAATTCAGTCCGCTGTTTCTTGAAACCGGTGGTGTTCACGTTCGCGAGATTGTTCGCGACCGTATCGATGTTCGCCTGCTGCCCGTTCATTCCGGTGGCGGCCGTCCAAAGGCTCCGTACCATTTATCGCTCCTCTAAAGGCCTGTCGTTATTTGAGACGAACCGTCTCGCCCCAAAGCTTTTGCATCATCGTGTCCTCGGACTGGATCGATTTCTGGTTCGCCTCGTAGGCGCGGTTGACCTCGATCATCTGGACCATCTCGTTCACCACGTTCACGTTGGAGGCTTCGACGAAACCCTGCTGGATGACCGGTCGGGTCGACCCCTCCGAGGGAAGGGCCGGACCGGAAATCGCCGTGTCCTTGTAGAGGCTCGATCCCTGCTTCGCGAGATACCGGTCGTTCTCGAAGTCCACGAGCCTCACGCGGTCCAGGAGGATCGGGTCGGCGTCGGTATTCGATATGGGCCGCACCCAGACCTCGCCGTTTTTGTTGATCGTGTATTTCGTGTCCTGGAGGTAGAGCCTTCCGTTTTCGCCGAGCACGGGATAGCCTTCCTTGGTTTCGAGGAAGCCTTCCACGCCGACGGTAAAGTTGCCGTTCCGGGTGTAACGCTCGCCGTAGGGGGTTTCGACGGCGAAAAAGCCCCTGCCCTCGAGGGCCATGTCGGATGCGCTCGCGGTGGGCTTGAAGGAGCCCTGGGAGAAATCGGTAAAGAGCTCGTTGAGTTCCACGCCGAGGCCGACCTTGCCGATGATGGGCGCCACGTCGGCGGAGCCGAAGGGCGTCTTGTACACCCCGTCGTCGTCCATGCGCCTGAGAAGGAGTTCCGGAAAATTCTTGCTCACGGTGATGTCCCGCTTGTAGCTCGTGGTGTCCACGTTGGCGAGATTGTTAGAAATCGCGTCGAGCCTGCTTTGCTGGGCGTTCATGCCGCTCGCGCCGGTATACCATCCTCGTACCATTTTATGCTCCCTTACGATCATTATCGGAGGCGGAGGCGGGGCTTATTAGGCTTTTGTTGGTATTGCCGCGTCGGGCTTATTGGGGCGCGAAGGGATCCTCCGGCCACTTGTGCTTCGGGTAGCGTCCGCGCATTTCCTTCCGCACCTCGGGCCAGGTGTTTTTCCAGAAGCCCGCGAGGTCCCGCGTTACCTGGAGGGGCCGCCTCGCCGGGGAAAGGAGCCTGAGAAGGACCGGAACCCCTTTGATCAGAGGGGTCTCCGGACACCCGAAGAGCTCCTGAACCCTGATCTCGAGGATGGGGACGGGCGGCTCGCCGGGTTCCAGAACCTCGTAGGCGAGCTTCCGTTCCAGGCCGTTTTGGAGGGTGATCCTCTGCGGGGCGTCCCGGTCCACGGCCCTCGCGTCGGTGGCGTAACGGATGGCCTCGAAAAGGAGTTCCTCCGTGAGCTTGCCGTTGCCGGGCACGAAGGGCGCGAGCCATTCCTCGAGCCTTTCGAGAAGCGCCTCGTCCCCGAGGCCGGCGGGATCGACGAACCGCGCCCGGGCAAGGAAGGTCGAGGATGCGTCGTTCCAGGGAAGGAAGTCGATTCCCGCGGTCCTGACGGCGGCGCATATCGCCCGCGGCGCGTCCTCCGCGCCCGGTTCGAGCCGCCTGGAAGAAATTTCGAGCTTTCCGTAAGACGCGGTTTCCCTTTTCTCGATCCGCGCGCCGGGTTTCCATACGCCTCCGGCGAAGGCGACGGTAACCGAGACGGTCAACCGGGGCGCGAGCCATGCCAGGACCGCGTCCGTGTTCAGGGGTTCCCAGCCCAGGATTCTCCCTTCCCGGTCGCCGGGATCCGCCTCGGGAGCGACGATCCACTCCGGGAAGGTATTTCTAGACCCGGTTTCGGCGGGCGGAAGGGCGGCGACGCGGCCCGAGGGGAACCGGTAGCGGCCGTCCCCGGTATGTCGCGCGAGCCGGTCCGGGAAACCCTCGAGGAGGGCCATGGCGCCGCCCGTGGGAACGCCGGCTCGGGAAAGTTTTTTCGCGAGGTCCGAGGCGAGCCGTTTGCCGTCACGGGAATCCGGGTCAAACCCCGAGTATTTCACCGCGAGGCCGATTTCCCCGGCGAGGGCAACGGCGGCGGCTCGGGGATGCGCGCCGAGACGGCCGATCTCCTTTCCCCTCGCCGTAATCCTGCCCTCCCCGTCCAGGGCCCCCAGGGCCTCGAGAAGGTCCCGCGCGGCCTTCCAGGAATCGGACCGGGGCGGGTCGAGCCAGCGGAGGCCTTCAGGTGACGTAACGCCCCATAGCGCGCATTCGAGCACCAGGGCGTCGAGGTCGGAAACGAGGATCTCGGGTAAGGGGTTCTGGATTCGGCTGTCGTGAGCGGCCCAAAGGCGTACGCAGGTACCGGGTCCCGTTCGGCCTGCCCGGCCCGCGCGCTGGGCGGCGGAAAACTCGCTTTCCAGGCCCGTGATGAGGCGGTACATCCCCGTGGGTACGTCCAGGCGGCCCGAGCGCGAGAGGCCCGAGTCCACCACGACGGAGACTCCCGGCACGGTCACGCTTGTTTCCGCTATGGAAGAGGAAAGGATAACCCGTCGCGAACCGGAACCGCCGCCGGAGAGGATCGATCGCTGTTCGGCCAGGGGAACGGAACTGTGGAGAATATGCACGTCGGCGCCGATGCCGGATAACCGGTCCGCGCATCTCCTGAGCTCGGCTATTCCCGGGAGGAAGGCGAGTATGTCGCCGGAAAGCGACGGATCTTCGAGCGCGCTTCGAATCGCGGAGGCGACGGAGTCCTCTATCCGTGGGAGCCGTCCGTCTCTACCCGGAACTGGCGGTTGCCAGCGTATGTCCACGGGAAAGGTCCTCCCGGGCACGTGGATGGCCTCGGCGGAAAGAAAGGCGGAAACCCGTTCCGAATCGATGGTCGCGGACATGACGAGGAGGAAGAGGTCCTCCCGTATCGCCATGACTTCACCGAGGAGGGCGACGGCGAGGTCCGCGTGGATCGACCGCTCGTGAAACTCGTCCAGGATCACGACGGAAACCCCGGTGAGTTCCGGGTCCGACTGGATCATCCGGGTGAGTATCGCCTCGGTGATTATCTCGATCCGGGTCTCGGGAGCGACTAGGGTGTCGAGGCGCATGCGCCAGCCCACGAGCTTTCCCGGCTCCGTGCCCAGAAGGTCCGCGATTCGCGAGGCGACCGCGACGGTGGCGACCCGGCGGGGCTCGAGCACGAGTATCTTCCCGGGTACCTTGCCGAGAAAGGCTTGCGGAACCGCCGTGGATTTACCCGCGCCGGTTTCCGCGGTAAGCACGAGGGAACGGGACGGGGAGCCAAGGAGGCTGTCGGCAATGCGTTCCAGGTACGGGGCAATGGGCAGGGCCGCTTCGGTCACGGGAGCGCCCTCCCCTTTTTGTCCAGTTTCGAAAGGATCCGTTCGGCCCGGGCGTCGTCCTCCAGGGACCGGGCCAGCTCGAGGGCGAGGTCGAGTTTGTCGAGCCGGTGTTCCGCGTCGATGGCGAGCATCCTCGCCGCTATGGGATCCCCCGAGGCCGCCAGGGGGGCGAGGAAGGCCTCGGCTCCCGCGTAATCGCGGCCCGCGCGAAGGTCGAGGGCCCGAATGAGCCCGGCCCTTCCCTCGGCGGTTTCGATTCGCCTGTCCAGCTCGAAGAAAAGCCGGGCGAGGGTTTTCGCGTCCTCGAGATTATGTTCGCCTACGGCGAGAAGCCGTTCCGGGGAGGCTCCCCGGAGGTATTCGAACCAGGCGTCGGGGGCCTCGCTGCCGGGCAGGTCGTCCACCCGGGGCGCGTCGAATATCCCGGCCTCTATCGTCCCGAGCCGGCAGTTCACCAGCTCCCGTTTCCAGAGCCGCCGGGCGGGATAGAGGAGGTCGAGATGGGGGGCCGCGAGAAAGCGGGGCCGCATGGCGTTCATGAGAAAGCGGGTTTGGAGAATCTGGGAATCGAAGCCCTTCCCGTTGAAGGAAACGAGCACGGGGTCTTCGCCCGCGAGTTCTACGAAGCGGTCGAGAAATGCCGCCTCGCCGGGATAATCGTCGATGAGGAGCTGGGTTACCTTCAAGGTTCCCTCGCCGTCTAGCCTGCCGAGGGCGGCCATGAAGGCCACCGTCCCGGTGCCGTGGGAAAGCCCCGTCGTCTCCAAATCGAAAAACACGAGGGAATCGAGAATACCGAAAAGGTTATCGGTCGACTCGAGGAAGTCCCGCTCCCGGGGAAATAGGAGGGAAAAGTGGGCGGAAAGCCTTCCCCGGTAGCCGGGCACTCCGGAGCGGTCAACCCGTTCGTAAAGATGATCGGCCACGGGAGTCCACCCCGCGAGGGCGCCGGGGGCGGGGCGGGAAGCTCCATCGGGGGGTATCGGGACGCGCCCCGACGGTTCGCCCCGAACGGCCTCTGCCTTGACGGCGGGAACCGAAGCCGCCCCGTCGCCGACGGACAGGGCCCCGTCGCCGGGCTTTCCCGATTTTTGCTGTTCGCGGATTCTCGAAAGCCGCGAGGAAAGCCGCCCTGGGCTCACGGCGTTCCCGGGCGTTCGGACAAGGCCGACATGATCCGCCAGGCAGTGTCCTTGATGACGGTGCCGGTGGCGCTCACCCCGATGCAGGAAGGACAGCCCGAATCGCAGCCGCAGGCTTTCGTGCGGTCGGCGGCGGCGGAGAATACGGAACTAATCCGCTCGGCGAGGGCCTCGGAAAGTCCGGTGCCGCCGGGGGCGGTGTCGTAGACGTAGAGGGAGGGACACCCGAAATGGGGGTCCCGTACCCGGGGCGCCACGCCGATGTCCCGGCGGTCGCAGAGGAGGAAGAAGGGCGCCACGGAACGGACGATGGACGCGATGCCCCCGAGGGTTTCCGCCTGGGCCGCCTCGTCCATTCCGTTCAGCAGCGTTGTCGGGTCCTCCGCGCCGGAATCCGTCATGCCGTCGAGCAGGAGGATGAGCCCCCGGGTTTCGCGCTCCTCGGCGTCCAGGGCGATTTCCCCGAAGCCGAGGTTTTCGTGGGTGTGGAAGCGGAGCTTCTTGAACTTGGATACCTGGGACCTCACCAGGAGGTCCCCCACGACGAGGCTCGTGCCCGGAGCGATTCCCTCTTCCCGGAGGTCCTCCGAAAGCACCTTTATATCGGTTTTTACGACCGCGTCGGTAAAGTAGTTCGATTCCGTCTCTTCCACTTCCGCGCGCCGGTTCGGGATGTCGAGGGACTTGACGACGTACTGCCTGCCGAGATGGATGTAGATGGCGTTCGGGAAAATGAGTTCCTTGGCGGAGGGCCGGTCCATCTCCCCGATCACGTCGTTTCGTCCCTTCGTCACGTCGACGATGACCACGTTGTCCGCCGTGGCGGAACGGAGGCTCACCGCCTCGGCGGGATAGGCCCGGTCGGACCAGTGCCAGCGGCCCGCGACGTGGCGCAGCATGCCGTCTTCCTGCAGCCATTCGAGAATCTCCGTCGAGGCTTCCCCCGGGAAGGGGTCCTCCGGGAGTCCTTTATCGGTGAAGGGGAGCTCGAAGGCGGCGCACTTGAGGTGGTCCGTGAGCACGTAGGGGTTGTCGGGGTCGATCTGGGCGGTTTCCTGGGGCCGCTCGAAGAAATAACCCGGATGGGCGATGATGAACTGGTCCAGCGGCGAGGCGGAAGCGACGAAGACGGCGACCGATTCGGTTTGGCGCCGGCCCGCCCTGCCCGCCTGCTGCCAGAAGGACGCGAAGGAGCCGGGGAAGCCCGCGACGACCGCGGCGTCGAGGCCGCCGATATCGATGCCGAGCTCGAGGGCGTTGGTGGACACGACCCCCTGGATGTCCCCTTCCCGGAGGCCCTTCTCGATCTTGCGCCGCTCGTTGGGTAAAAGGCCTCCCCGGTAGGGCACTACCGAGATGCCGTGATTGGCGTTGTAGATATTGCGGAGGGAGTCGTTCACGTAGGACGCGATTACTTCGGTCCTCACCCGGGAATGGGCGAAGAGGATGGTCTTTATCCCGGACTTCAGGAACGCGAGGGCCCAGCGCTGGCTTTCGTTCATCACGCTCCGGCGGATTCCCTGAACCGCGTCCACCAGGGGCGGGTTGTAGAGCACCACGGTCTTTTTCCCCGTGGGCGCGCCGTTCCGGTCGACCAGGTTCACCTCGTCGCCAAGGAGACGCTCGGCGAGCTCCTTCGGGTTTCCGATCGTGGCCGAGCAGAGGATGAAGGTCGGGTCGGAACCGTAAAACCGGGCGACCCGGCGGATTCTCCTGATCAGGTTCGCCACGTGGCTCCCGAACACCCCGCGGTACGTGTGCATTTCGTCGATGACCACGTACCGCAGCTTCGAGAAAAAGCGTATCCATTTGGTGTGGTTCGGGAGGATTCCCGCGTGGAGCATGTCGGGGTTCGAGATGATTATGCGTCCCTTGTCGCGGGCTTCGGCGCGCACCGACTGGGGCGTATCGCCGTCATAAATGCCGACCTTGAGGGGAATTCGGCCCCCGCCCTCCCCGGTGGCGACCATGCCGTTGATCTCGCTTTGCTGGTCCTGGCTCAGGGCCTTCGTCGGGAAGAGGTAAAGCGCGCGGCCGTCAGGGTCTTCCAGGAGGGTCTGCATGACCGGGAGGTTGTAGCAGAGGGTTTTGCCCGAGGCGGTCGGCGTGACCACCACGGTGTTCCGGCCCGACCGGGCGGAGGCGTAGCTTTCGGCCTGGTGGGAATAAAGCCGCTCCATGCCCCGGGCCCTGCATGCTTCGAGGAGACGCGCGTCCAGGTCCGCGGGGAAATCGGCGTATGAGCCCTCCCGGGGCGGGAAAATCTTTACGTCGGCGACGAAGGGCGCGAAGGCGGGATCGTCGAGAATGGATTGCAATCGGTCGGCCTGACTCATTCGCGAAGTATATCACAGGCGCCAAAAAATGAAATCCGTAAACCGGTTTAGGCTACGTTTTTCAGTGGAAGTTGCGACGCGGCCAGACTATACTTCAGGGTATTACCGAAACGACGTACCGCGCGAAAAGCCGGAAGCAACAAGGAGACCACCGTGTCAAGGGTACTTTCAATCATCCTCGGAGGCGGCAAGGGCACGCGCCTTTACCCGCTCACCAAAGAACGTTCCAAACCCGCCGTACCGTTCGGGGGAAAACACCGAATCGTGGATATACCGATCTCGAACTGCATCAACTCCGGGTTCAACCAGATCTATATCCTGACCCAGTTCAACTCCGCCTCGCTCCATCTCCACATCGCCCGGGCGTACAATTTCGACGCCTTCTCCGGCGGTTTCGTGGAAATCCTCGCGGCCGAGCAAACCTTCGACCACTCGGGGTGGTACGAGGGCACCGCCGACGCGGTCCGCAAGAACTTCATCCACTTCAAGACCCAGCGGCCCACCCATTACATAATCCTTTCCGGGGACCAGCTCTATCGCATGGACCTGAAGGAGTATCTCCGGAAGCACGAGGAATCCGGCGCCGACATAACCATCGCCTGCACCCCCGTGACCCGGGAGGACGCCTCGGGCCTCGGGATATTGAAGGCCGACAAGGCCGGGAAGATTACCGAATTCATGGAAAAGCCCGGCCCCACGAAAAATATCGACGAGTGGATCATCCCGGACGAGGCGCGCACCCCGGCGGCCCAAAACGGGAAGGACTACCTCGCCTCCATGGGCATTTACATCTTCAACGCCGAGGCGATGGAGCAATCGCTCAACAATCCCTTTACCGATTTCGGCAAGGAAGTAATCCCCGAGGCCATCCAGAAATTCAACGTGGACGCCTACGTGTACGACGGCTACTGGGAAGATATCGGTACCATCCGCAACTTCTACGACGCGACATTGGACCTGACGAGCATCAAGCCCAAGTTCAATTTTTACGACGAAGACAGCCCTATCTATACTCACAACCGCAACCTGCCCTCCTCCAAGGTCAACCAGGCATCCCTGGACCAGGTGAACACCAGCGAGGGTTGCGTGGTCACCAACGCGACCATCAAGCGCTCGGTTATCGGCATCCGCACGGTGATCGAGACCGGCGCCTATCTCGAGGGCGTCATATGCATGGGCGCGGACCGTTATGAGGGAGAGGCCGAGAGGCGCGAAAACGGGGGAAAGGGAATTCCCTCGATCGGGATCGGCCAGCGTTGCGTGATCCGGCGGGCCATCATCGACAAGAACGCCCGCATCGGAAACGACGTATCCATCGGCATGGGGCGCATTCCCGAGGACGGGGATTACGGCTGGTACCACGTGGTGGACGGCATTTACGTGATCACGAAAAACGCGGTTGTGCCCGACGGCACGGTAATCTGACAAAACCCGCCATAACGCGAAAAGCCCGGCGCCCCAAGGGGAACCGGGCTTTTTTCATGCCTGCGGGCTTTCAGCGCCTGAGCGAGGCGGAAACCTCCGCGATGATCCTGAGTCCCTCGCGAACTTCCTCTTCCGGGCGGGCGTAATTGATTCTCACGCAGCGCCGCCGATGGTCGTGGTCCTTCCACGCGGTTTCCGCGCCGGTCCCCTTTTCGGTACCGAAAAAGAAATATTCCCCGGGGACGACGACCACTCCGCGTTCCTTCAAGCGGCGGTACAATTCGTCGGTGCCGCAGGAAAGGTCGTTGAAGCAGAGCCAGAGGAACATGGCCCCCTCGATCCGGTGATAGAGGTAATCGCGGCCTTCCATCGCCTCGCGGAGAAAGGAAAGGGCCGCGTGGGACCGTTCCCGGTAAAAGGGCTGTACCGTGTCCGTGGCGAGGCGCTTCAGCTCGCCGGAGGAGACGAGGCCCTCGGCGATTACCTGACCAAGGGAGCCCGAGGCGAGGGATACGACGGAATTGAGGGCAGCCAGGGCGGAAATGATCTTTTCGTTCGCCACGACGATCCCGGTGCGGAGGGCGGGCATGCCGATTTTCGAAAGACTCATCGAGAGGATGGTATTCTCGTTCCAGGCGGGCGCGGGGGTTCCCTCGATTAGCTCGGGGAAGATGATGTCGGGGAAGGGCATGCCGTAGGCGTTGTCGACCATGAGCGGGATACCCCGGCCCGCGGCGATCGCCGAAAGTTCCGCGATTTCCTCGTTGGTGAGCACGTTACCCGTCGGGTTGGTCGGTCGGGACACGCAAATGGCGGCGACCTCGGGGTGTTTTGCGACGTATTCCCGGACGAGCTCCGCGTCGAGCCGGTACTTGAACTCGTGGTCGCCCAGGCTTTCCACCCGGGACGGGAGGGTCACGAAGGTATCGGGATCGATGCCCTGGTCCGCGTAGCCGATATATTCCGGCACCAGGGGAAAGAGTATCGTCTTGCGTTCCGGCGCGTCCCCGGAAAGCAGGTTGAAGAGGAAAAAGAACGCGCTCTGGCTCCCGTTGGTTATCGCGATATTCCCGGGACCCAGGTTCCACCCGTATTCCCTGTTGAAGAATGAGACGAGGGCCTCGATAAAGCGGAGCCGTCCCTGGGGCGGGTCGTACTGGCTTATCGCGATCTCGAAGGCGTCCCCGTTCGCGAGGAGCCGCTCGGTCACCTTCCGGTAGGCTCGTTCCACGCCGGGTATCCTCGCGGGATTCCCGCCGCCGAGCCGGTAGGGTTTTACGCCCTCGGGCAAAGGCCGCCCGAGATCGTCCATCAATCGCAGAATGCCCGATTCCGCCGTGAGTTTGGTTCCGAATGAAGAAAATATCACTGATGCTTCTCGCAGGTTTCGCAGGATTCGTTTTGCTGGATATCGGCGGTGATCCGGATCGGCTCGGACTTCTTTACCTTGACGGAAAGGGTCCCGGACTTTGCGTCCACCCGTAGGGAGTCGCCCGGACCGGCCTTGCCGGAGATTATGAGGAACGAGGCGGGGTCTTCGATTTCCCGCTGAATGAGCCTTCTCATGGGCCGCGCGCCGAAAGCCGGCTCGTACCCGTTTTCCGTCAGGTAATTCCGGGCGGCGGGCCTGAGGACGAGATCGATGCGCTGCTCGCCGAGACGGGACGCGAGTTCGCCGATCTGTATGTCCAGGATCGACGAGACCTCTTTCCGGTTCAGGGCGTTGAAGACCACGATATCGTCCACGCGGTTGATGAACTCGGGGTTGAACATTCTCTTGAGCTCTTCCATCGCGCCGGAGCGGATCTCGGCGTAGTCGAGTATGCCGCCCTCGCCCGCGGAGAACCCGAGGCGGTTTTCCTTGGAGATGGCGCGGGACCCCGCGTTGCTCGTCATGATGATGACGGTGTTGCGGAAGTTGACCGTGTGTCCCAGGTTGTCCTTGAGCTCGCCCTCTTCCAGCACCTGCAGGAGAAGGTTGAACACGTCGGGATGGGCCTTCTCTATCTCGTCGAGGAGGACCACCGCGTAGGGGTTGCGCCGTATCTTTTCGGTGAGCACGCCGCCTTCCTCGAAGCCCACGTAGCCCGGGGGAGCCCCGACCAGGCGGGAGGCGTTGTGCTTTTCCATGTAATCGCTCATGTCGATCCGGACGAGGGATTCCTCGGTGCCGAAAAGGAATTTCGCGAGGGTCTTCGCGAGAAGCGTCTTTCCTACGCCCGTGGGGCCGAGGAAGATGAAGGAGCCGAGTGGGCGCCGGGTGGACGAAATGCCCGCCCTGCTCCTGCGGATCGCGCTCGCGATGACCGAGATCGCGTCGTCCTGGCCGATTACGGACTTGTGGAGCTCCGCCTCGAGGTTCACGAGCCTCGCCGCCTCGGTTTCGCTCAGGGAGCTCGCGGGAATGCCCGTCATGATGGAAAGGATCGCGCAAATGTCCTGGGGGGTCACGACGTTCGCGTCGCCCGGTTCGGGGTTTTGCCAGCGCTTGCGGATATCTTCCACTTCCTGCCTCAGGCGACGAACCTCGTCACGGACCAGGGCCGCCCGCTCGTAATTCTGCGAGAGGACCAGTTCCTTTTTTTCCTCGCCGAGGCCGGCGATCCTCTCCTCGAGGGCCGATATTTCCGAGGGGCGCACGTCGCCCTCTATCTTTTTCATCGCCCCGGCCTCGTCGAGCACGTCGATCGCCTTGTCGGGGAAGAAGCGGTCGGTGAGGTAGCGTCGGGAAAGGTCCACGATGGTGCGGAGGGTTTCCGGGGTGTAGCGCACGTTGTGGTGGGCCTCGTAGCGGGTCTTTATGCCCTCGAGGATGCTGAGGGTTTCCTCGGAATCGGGCTCGCGGACGAGCACCGTCTGGAACCTCCGCTCCAGGGCCGCGTCCTTCTCGAAATACTTCCGGTATTCCGCCAGGGTCGTCGCCCCGATGCACTGAAGATCGCCCCGGGCGAGGGCCGGCTTGAGCATGTTGGAGGCGTCCAT
>QKCE01000274.1 GCA_003245785.1 Spirochaetales bacterium
AAGACACCTCCAGCGTGATTTACCTCCGCCCGGAAACCGCCCAGGGCATTTACGTGAATTACAAGAACATCGCCCAGTCCAACCGCCTGAAGATTCCCTTCGGGATCGCCCAGGTCGGCAAGGCCTTCCGCAACGAGATAGTGACCAAGAACTTCATCTTCCGCACCTGCGAGTTCGAGCAGATGGAGATGCAGTACTTCGTGAAGCCCGGCGACGACGTTTCGACCTTCGAGTCCTGGCGCGAGCAGCGCATGGCCTATTACGCGAAGCTCGGGATCCGGCCGGAGAAGCTCCGCTGGCACCACCACGAGAAGCTCGCCCATTACGCGAAGGACGCCTACGATATCGAGTTCGAGTTCCCCATGGGCTTCCAGGAGCTCGAGGGAATCCACAACCGGACCGATTTCGACCTGACCCAGCACACGAAGTATTCGGGCAAGGACCTGCAGTACATCGACCAGGACAACGGCAACGAGCGCTTTATCCCCTACATCATCGAGACGAGCGCGGGGCTTACCCGCAACGTGCTCATGTTCCTCTGCGACGCCTACGAGGAAGAGAAGGTGGCGGACAAGGGCAACGACGACGACTGGCGGACCGTGCTCCGGTTCCACCCGAAGATCGCCCCGGTGACCGTCGCGGTGCTGCCCCTCATGAAGAAGGACGGCCTCGCCGAGCTCGCCCGGGAAATCCAGGCGGAGCTCAAGGAAGACTTCATGACCGACTACGACCAGGCCGGCGCGATAGGCAAGCGCTACCGCCGCCAGGACGAGGTCGGTACCCCCTTCTGCGTGACCGTGGACTACGACTCCAAGGAAGACAATACGGTGACCCTCCGGTTCCGCGATTCCATGGAACAGGTCCGCGTGCCCAGGACCGAGCTCGCCGAGAGAATCCGCGCCGAAATAAAGGCCTACAAGCGGGTTTGATTTAACGAAGCCACGGAGAATTCCGGCGCGCGCCGGAATTCTCCGCGCCAACCCGCGGGTTTGGCCCCGAACCAACGGTTTGGCCCCGAACCGCCACCTTTGCCGGCGTTCCACGGAGGTTCCCCCTGGCCGATTCCAACAGGCTCCACAGCATCAACACCTCCCGCATCATCAGGACCATCTGGCTCAATCCCCGAATCAGCCGCATAAAGGTCGCGGAGATTCTCGACCTTGACCGCTCCACCGTGACCAAGATCATGCAGGGAATCCTCGACCGGGGAATCGTGGTCACCGCCGGGAAGAACCGCGAGCAGAGCGGGGTGGGGAGGCGCCAGATAAACCTGGAGATCAACCCGGATCTCGGTGTCGTCGCGGGCCTCGAGATTCAGGACGCCCGCTTTACCGCGGTCGTTACCACCGTTTCCGGGGAAGTGCTCCATTCCTTCGACGGGATAGCGAAGGTAACCGGCGAGTCCCTGGCGGACCGCGCGGTCGCCCTCGTGGGGCGCGCCCGGGAGTTCGCCGCCGCCTCGGGCAAGGCACTGCTCGGCGTCGGCATCGGCCTGCCCGGCATAGTGGACCCCTACAACGGCGTGCTCATCCGCTCCAATTCCTTCGGCGTGCGCGAGCCGGTCGCCCTGCGCGACGAGCTCGCGAAGCGCACCGGCGAGTATATTTTCCTCGAAAACGACGCGAACTGCTGCTGTTGGGCGGAACTCGCCTTCCGCAAGGCCGACCGCGCCCGCAATTTCATAGCCGTCCTCGGCGAGTTTCGCGACCTCGTGTCGGGCTCCCTCACGCCGAACGGCCTCGCGGTGGGGCTCGGGCTCACGGTACGCGAGCGGGTGCTTCATGGCGACCATTTTACCGCCGGGGAATACCGCTCGGTCGGGGCGACCGCCCAAACCGGCCAGTTCCGGATTCCCTATACCCGCTTCCGCGACCTGCCCGGGGACCGCGCGCTCCTCCGGGAAACGTACCGGGAGCTCACCGAAAACCTCGCGCTCCTGGTGAACTCCGTGGACTTCACGAAGATCGTGTTCACCGGGGACTTTCCCGCCCACCGGGAGAATCTCGAGGAGGCCATGCGCGAGGCCATCGCGAACAACTGGGTATACGACCTGGACCGCGAATTTGAAATCGAATTTTCCGAATACGGCAACCAATCCGTATCCATGGGCGCCGCGGGGCTCTTCGTCGAAAAGCTCTTCTCGGTGCCCGATATCGCCGACCGGTTCCAGGAACTGGTCGGGTTCGACCTTTATGAGAGAATTACCGCCGGAAAGGGACTTTGACAGATGGAATACGTACGCCTTGGATCTACGGACTTGATGGTTTCCCGCACCGCCTTCGGGGCGCTCCCGATACAGCGGGTGACGGATTTCGACGCGGCGGGGAAGATCCTCCGCTCGGCCTACGAGGGGGGCATCAACTTTTTCGATACCGCGCGGATGTATTCGGACAGCGAGGAAAAGCTCGGGCTCGCCTTTTCGGAGTTCCGGAAGGACGTGATAATCGCGACCAAGACCGGCGCCCGGACCGGCGCCGACCTCCGCGAACAGCTGGAGACGAGCCTCCGCAACCTGCAGACCGATTACGTCGACCTGTACCAGCTCCACAACCCGAGTTTCGTGCCCGTTCCCGGCGGGGAGGACGGCCTCTACGACGCCCTGGCCGAGGCGAGGGCCGCCGGCAAGGTCCGTCATTTCGGGATCACCAACCATTCCCGGGTCCTCGCTACCGAGGCCCTCGAGTCGGGCAATTACGAGTCCATTCAGTTTCCCCTCTCGTACCTTTCGGGGCCCGACGACGAGGCCTTCGCCATCGCCTGCGAGAAGGCCGGCGTCGGGTTCATCGCCATGAAGGCCCTTTCGGGCGGGCTCATCACCAACGCCCGGGCCGCCTTCGCGTGGCTTCGCCGTTTCGAGGGCGTGGTGCCGATATGGGGAATCCAGAGACCGGAAGAGCTCGAGGAGATCCTGTCCCTCGAGGCGGACGAGCCGGATCTCGACGAGGCCCTCATGGGAACGATCGAGCGGGACCGGGTCGAGCTCGCGGGCGCCTTTTGCCGGGGCTGCGGCTATTGCCTTCCCTGCCCGGCGGGCATCCCGATCCAGAACGCGAACCGCATGCGCGAGCTCCTGCGCCGCTCTCCCCCCGCCCAGTGGCTCACCGACGAGTGGGCGGGCCTCATGGCCCGGATCGACGATTGCACGAAATGCGGAGCCTGCGGCACGCGGTGCCCCTACGACCTGAAGCCCTGGGAAACCCTCCCGGCAAACTACGCCGAGTGGAAGGAAGTAAAGAGGTCTTTCGCGGGGTGAAGCCCTCGCGCTACTCTATCTTCACGAACCGGCCCGTGTCCTTTTCGTAATTGAACATTTCCCCGGTCTCGATTATGTAATACCAGCCCAATATGTTGAGCTTACCCGCGCGGTAGCGCTCCTTGATGTAGGGGTAGGTGACGAGGTGGTTCATCTGTTCGACGATGTTCAGCTGCTCGGTGCGCCACTCCCGTTCCGCCGGGTCGGTGACCCCGTCGGCGAGGATTTTGGCCTTCACCCGGTGGGCGAGCTCGAGCCATTTCCGGGTATGGGGAATCTCCGCCCCCTCGCCCTTTTCGAGCCAGAGGGCGTTGCAGCCCCCGCAATTCGAGTGCCCGCAGATCACGATGTTTTCCACGTTCAGGACCTTCACCGCGTACTCGATGGCGGCGGTGGTCGCGAGGAATTCCTCGGACTCCCGGTACCAGGGGACCACGTTCGCGATGTTCCGCACCACGAAGAGCTCCCCGGGCAGGGTTTTGGTGATCAGGTTCGGGACGATCCGCGAGTCGGAACAGCCGATGAACAGGGTGTGGGGGTTTTGACCCCGCCCGATTTTCTCGAACAGTTCCCGGTGCTCGTGATAGTCGGTGGCGTTGAATTCCTTCACTCCGTCGAAGAGGTTGTCCATGCCTCGCGCTCCTTAAGGGATATCCTTCCGCTCCCGACGCGCCAGTTCCGCCTCCTCGATCTCGCCGATTTCGGCGAGCCAAAGGGCGGCGGAGGCGTCGCTCGGCATGCGCCAGTCGCTTCGGGGCGACAGGGTCACGCTGCCGACCTTGGGTCCGTCGGGGAGGCACGAGCGCTTGAACTGCTGGGCGAAGAACCGGCGGTAGAACGCCTTCATCCAGGAAACGATCGTGGGGCCGTCGTATTCCCCGGCGAAGGCTTCCGAGGCGAGGGCGAAGATTTTCGAGGGAGCGAACCCCCAACGGGTAAGGTAATACAGGAAGAAGTCGTGGAGCTCGTAGGGGCCCACGATATGCTCGGTCTTTTGCGCGATCTCGCCCCTTTCGGGCGGGAGGAGCTCGGGACTGACCGGGGTGTCGAGTATCGACCGCAGGACCTTCGAAAAGCGCGCGCGTCCGGCGTCGCCGTTCGCGCGGCCGTTCGGGCGGTTTCCCTCCGGGTTTCCGCTCACCCGGCCGCCGTCGCTTTCCCCGCCGGGCGCGCCATCGGCGATGAACGACTCCGGGTGGTCGGCGCAATAGCGCACCAGGTGGCGCACCAGGGTCTTCGGGACCGAGGCGTTCACCGCGTACATGGACATGTGGTCGCCGTTGTAGGTCGCCCAGCCGAGGGCAAGCTCGGAGAGGTCTCCCGTGCCGATGACGAGGCCCCCGACCTGGTTCGCCTTATCCATCAGGATTTGGGTGCGTTCCCGGGCCTGGGAATTTTCGTAGGTCACGTCGAGGGTTTCGGGGTTTTGGCCGATGTCGGCGAAGTGCTGCCGCACCGCCTTGTGGATGCGTATTTCCTCGGTTCCCGTGCCGAGAATGGCCGCCAGGGCGAGGGCGTTGCCCCGGGTGCGCTTCGTGGTACCGAAGCCCGGCATGGTAATGGCGAGGATTCCCGTATGGTCCAGGCCGAGAAGGTCGAAGGCGCGCACGGTAACGAGCAGGGCGAGGGTCGAGTCGAGCCCCCCCGAAAGGCCGATCACGGCGGAGCGGCTTCCCGTGTGGGCCAGGCGCTTGGCGAGGCCGGCGGTCTGGAGGGCGAACACCTCCTCGCATCTCCTCGCCAGGTCGTCGCGGTCGGCGGGAACGAAGGGCAGGCGGGGTATCGCGCGTAGGAAGCCGCCCTTGGCCGGTTCGCGCACGTGGCCCCGGGGCAGGAGGGTACAGGTAACGCGGCGGTAGGCGGGGCCATTCCGGAAGGTGTTTACCCGCCGCCGTTCCTGGAGGAGCCGTTCGGTATCCACGTCGGCGACGAGGAGTCCCCCGGAGAAGAGCGCCGACTCGGCGAGCATGCTGCCGTTTTCGGCGATCAAGTCGTGGCCGGCGAAGACCATGTCGGTGGTGGATTCCCCGGCGCCCGCGTCGGCGTAGACGTAAGCGCACATGCCCCGGCCCGACTGGCCAAGGACGAGGGCTTTCCGGTATTCGGCCTTGCCGATCACCTCGTTGCTCGCCGAGAGGTTCGCGACGACGACGGCGCCGGCTTGCACGTGGGCGGACGAGGGGGGAACGGGTACCCAAAGATCCTCGCAAATCTCTATCGCGAAGGAGACCTCCGGGGATATTTCGTCGGCGAAGAGGATGTCGGTGCCGAAGGGGACGGGGTCGGCGCCGAGTACGCCGGCGGGAACCTCGGAAAGGGCGGGGGAGCCTTCCCGGACGGCGAAACCGGTAGGGTCCGCGGCGCCCGGCGCGGCGGTGAAATGCCGGGCCTCGTAAAACTCGCCATAGTTCGGAATATGGCTTTTGGGGACGACCCCGAGTACCTTTCCCCCGGAGATCGCGGCGGCGCAGTTGTACCGGGCGTTGCCGAGGGCCAGCGGGAAGCCCACGACCGAGACGAGGGGCAGCTCCGCCGTCTTCGCGGCGATCCGCCTGACCGCGGCCACCGCGGCGGAGCCGAGCAAGCCCTGGGAGAACAGGTCGCCGCAGGTATAGCCCGTGACGGACAGTTCCGGGAAGACGACGAGGGACACGCCGCGGGACGCGGCTTCCACGGCGAGGGCGACCATTTCGTCGGCGTTCGCCCCGCAGTCGGCGACCGTGCAGGCCGGGGTCGCGGCGGCAACTCTCAAAAACCCGTGCATCATGAGTAGATTGTATACAAAAAAACGCAAAATATATATACTTTTTTCCATTATGAACAAGGCACTCGAAACCCTCAAAGAACGCGGATTCTTCCAGCAATGCACCGACGTCGAAGCCCTCTCCTCCCTCATGGACGCCCAGCCTGTGACCTTTTACGTCGGCTGCGACCCGACGGGCCCGAGCCTGCATATCGGCCACATGGTT
>QKCE01000118.1 GCA_003245785.1 Spirochaetales bacterium
CGGCGTTCCCGTCGTGCACGAACGAGAAGGCGGCGTCGTTGATTATGTACAGGTTCTCTATAGTGGTGGTCATGCCTTCTTCGTTCTGCAAGGCGGACTGAACCTTCAAGAAATTAAACAGCGTGAAACCGACGATAAAAGCCGTCAAGAGCAATACGATGGCGAATCCCCCACCGATTTTTATTACCATTCTCAAATTCTTGAGCATCGCGTTTCTCCTTGGAAGTGTCGGCGCTTTCTCGAAACCGCGGTGAGTGATTCCCCTTGGGCAAGCATTCAATTCAAGTGTAGTGCCGGAATTTCCGGGTGTCAAACGCGATTCCCTTTACCCCGGCGCGACAAGGGAGTACCATGGGCCATGCTCAGCTATC
Source organism: Spirochaetales bacterium (assembly GCA_003245785.1). Taxonomy (GTDB): domain Bacteria; phylum Spirochaetota; class Spirochaetia; order Treponematales; family Treponemataceae; genus Teretinema. The sequence continues at coordinate 372 of QKCE01000118.1, forward strand.
AGCATTCGTACCATGCGGGAAACCACGCGGACATGCTCAAACACGCCGTCCTGGCGCGGATTATCGGCCGCCTGAAGGCCAAGGACAAACCGTTTTCCTATATAGATACCCATGCCGGGTCGGGTGTCTACCGGCTCGACGACGAACGCCTCGCGAAAACAGGGGAGGCCGAGGGGGGCCTGGAAAGGATCCTCGGCGCGGAATCCGTCCCGGAAGGCCTCGAGGACTGGATAAGCCTCCTCCGCGATCGGGCGGAAAACCTTGAATACCCGGGGTCCCCGGAACAGGTACGGCGCCTCTCGCGCCCGGGAGACCGCCTCGAACTCATGGAGCTTCACCCTGCGGAATACGAAAACCTCAGGCAAAGGATGTCCGGAGACGCCAGGGTTCACGTGCATAAACGGGACGGTTTCGCCGGACTTCTCGCCCTCTCCCCCCCGGACCCCAGAAGGGGGCTATGCCTCATGGACCCCAGTTACGAGCTCGCGGAAGACTGGGTAAAGCCCGCGGAAGCTATCGCGGCCGCCGGCCGCCGGTGGCCCGTCGGCATCCTCGCGCTCTGGTACCCCGTGGTCGGCCGGAGGGAGTCCGAACTCGCCGACCTGAGGGACCGTGTCGCCGGGGCAGGCATTCCCGGAACCCTTCTCGCCGAGCTGCACGTTTCGCCGCCGACCGGCGGCGCCGAGGGCTTCGGCATGACCGGTTCGGGAATGATCGTCGCCCGGGCCCCCTGGAAGCTCGACGAGGACGTCGCGCGTATTTTGGGGTGGCTCCGGCCCCTGCTCGCGGGCGAGGGCGGCTTTACGCGCCAGGAATGGCTGGTCCCGCCGCCGTGACGCGCCCGAGACAGGTCTTGCCGCGGCAGGACCGCATTCTCGCCGGATTATAGCTCCTCGATCAGCGACTCGCCGGAGGAACCGTCGCCGTTTGTCCAGCGCCATTCCTCCCGGATGCGGAGCTTGCCGCCCGGACCGAAAATCGGCTCCGGCACGGAGTGGCACAGCCCGGTTCGGAGCTCGAATTCGCGATTCAGGTGCTGATAGCCGAAATCGAGGGAACCGTCGTCCGATACCGTGCCGATCAAGGTGCCCCGAAGCACCGGCCCGCCCTCGTATTCGGCCCACACCATCTTGCCCCGCTGGTGATACCGGAACGTCGTGTCCTCGGTCACCTCGCCGTTATCGGTATTCGTGACGGTCCTGAAGCTGCGCCCGTCGTAATTGACGAAAGATAGGGATTTCTCCATCGCGTTGAAGCACAGGACCCTGCCGGAGCCGGTTTCGATTTTCTGCCAGGCTACCGGCGCGTAACCCGCCTTCAGGTACATGCTATAGGCGGGGAGGGACGAGTCGAGGCGGACCTTGCCGTAACTTTCCGCGATCCGGCCCTCGAGGGTACGCAGGAGCGCCGAGCCGAAGCCCCTCCCCTGGTATTGGGGAAGCACGAACATGCGGTAAATCTCGTCGCCCCGGACGCTCCCGGTACCGACGACCGCCTCGCCGTCCACGAGAATCTTGTCCTCCTCCTGGTTGGCCGAGACGAGGTATACGTTCCCGGAGGAAATATCGTCGCGAATCGACTCGTCGGAGTGGTAGCGGTGGAAAAAGGCGACCACGTCCTCGGGATAGTAACGCGGGTACACGGTCTTGATGGTAGTGTCCACGATGGAACGGACCACCTCGAATTGGGCGGCGGTCGCGAGAACGATCTTCACGGTTGTTCCCTCCTTCTTCATGAAAAAGTATTGCCCAGAAATCGGCCGCACGCAAGCCGTACCCTAGGGGCGGAGCCCTCCGTCGATAGAATCTTTCCGCCGTTTGGGATACACTCCCGCTCATGGCAAAGACCGTAGACGACAAGAAAATTATCTATACCATGGACCGGGTTTCCAAGAGCCACGGTACCAAGCAGGTCCTCAAGGACATCTCCCTTTCCTATTTTTACGGGGCGAAGATCGGGGTTCTCGGACTCAACGGCTCCGGCAAGTCGAGCCTCCTCCGCATACTCGCGGGCACCGATACCGAATTCCTCGGAGAGACCTCGTGCTCCCCGGGCTATACCATCGGCTACCTGGAGCAGGAGCCCCATCTCGAGGCCGGGAAGACCGTGAAGGAGGTCGTTTCCGAGGGCGTAAAGGAGATCGTGGACCTTCTCGCGGAATTCGACGCGATCAACGAGGCCTTCGGCGATCCCGACGCGGACATGGACAAGCTCATGGACCGTCAGGCGAAGGTTCAGGAAAAACTCGACGCCTCGAACGCCTGGGAACTCGACAACCAGCTCGACCTCGCGATGGAAGCCCTCCGCTGCCCGCCGGCCGACCAGGTCGTCGACGTGCTTTCCGGGGGCGAGCGCCGCCGCGTGGCGCTCTGCCGCCTCCTCCTCCAGAAGCCCGACATCCTCCTCCTCGACGAGCCCACGAACCACCTCGACGCCGAGACCGTCGCGTGGCTCGAGCGCCATCTCCAGCAGTACGAGGGCACGATCATCGCGGTCACCCACGACCGCTACTTCCTCGACAACGTCGCGGGATGGATTCTCGAGCTCGACCGCGGCGAGGGCATCCCCTGGAAGGGCAACTATTCCAGCTGGCTTCAGCAGAAAAACGACCGCCTCGCCAAGGAAGAAAAGGGCGAGAGCGACCGCCGCAAGCAGCTCGAGCGGGAGCTCGAGTGGATCGCCATGAGCCCCAAGGGACGGCACGCGAAGAGCAAGGCCCGAATCGGCCAATACGAGAAGCTCCTGGCGGAAGACGGCCGCGAAAAGCTCAAGGACACGAAAATCACGATCCCCGCGGGACCGAGGCTCGGCAACGTGGTAATCGAGGCGAAGGGCCTCGCGAAGGGGTACGGCGACCGTCTCCTCTTCGACGACCTCGAGTTCACCGTGCCCCCGGGGGCAATAGTCGGTATCGTCGGACCGAACGGCGCGGGTAAGACCACGCTGTTCAAGCTGATCGCCGGCGCCGCGGGACAGGCGGTTCCCACGGGCGGGCCCAACGGCGAGACCGCCGTCGTGACGCCCGACGCCGGGACCATAAAGCTCGGCGAGACGGTGAAGCTCACCTACGTGGACCAGATGCGCGGCAAGCTCGACCCGGACAAGACCGTCTGGGAACAGCTCTCCGACGGCCTCGACGTCATAAAGCTCGGCGCGGTGGACGCGAACGGGCGGGGAATAAACGGCCCCGTGCGCGAGGTAAACTCCCGAGCCTATTGCTCGTGGTTCAACTTCTCCGGAGCGGACCAGTCCCGCAAGGTCGGCGTCCTCTCCGGCGGCGAGCGCAACCGGCTCAACATGGCGATGATGGTCAAGGAAGGGGCGAACGTGCTCCTTCTCGACGAGCCGACCAACGACCTGGACGTGAATACCATGCGAGCCCTCGAGGAAGCCCTCGACTCCTTCGCCGGCTGCGCCATGGTCGTCAGCCACGACCGCTGGTTCCTGGACCGCGTATGCACCCACCTGATCGCCTTCGAGGCGGACGGCGAGGTGATCTGGTACGACGGCAACTGGAGCGAGTACGCCGAATGGCGCCGGGCGAAATACGGCAAGGAGGCGGACACCCCGCACCGGGGCGTCTACCGGAAACTGCAAAGATAATTCCATTCAAGGCGGGCGACTGAGGGTCCCTTACCGGTTCCTCAGGCGCCCTTCTTCCCTTTCCCCGCCCCGCGCCATTCGCCGGACGAGATTGAGTTCCGCCTCGGCGATAAGGTCTTCGACGCTCCACTCGTTTCCCGGGGAGATCCCCGTCGCGGCGACCGAGATCCTCAGCGCCTTCATCCCGTCCGACAATCCCTTCCGATCGGCGATCAAACCGCTGACCCTTCGCTCCAACGCCCCGGCCGCGCCGCCCCGGGCATCGATTCCGCACACCCCGAACCGGGCAGGCCCGAGCCTCGCCACCACGTCCAGGTCGCGGAACGCGTCCCGAAGCAGGACGGCCGTTTCCCGAAGGGCCCTTTCCGCCGCGTCGGCCCCGAGCCGTTCGCCCAAGCTCTCCAACCCGTCCGCCTCGACCAGCAGCAACACGCAGTCTTTCTTCAGGCGCCGGGCAAGGTCCGTCAGCTGGCCGGCGATGGAAACGAAACCCTTACGATTGTAGAGTCCGGTCCCCTCGTCGAGCGAAGCCGCCTCCTCGAAGGAGGGCGCGCGGTCCCGGGGATCAGGGCGCGGTCCCCACAGGCGGCGTTCAACCCCGGACTGTTCGTCACGAACCAGCGTGGCCTCGAGGGCGTTGGACACCAGGGAACAAAGGAATTCCAAATTCTCGGTATCCCGCGCGCCGGGAACGATCATGAGATACCCGAGCTGATCCTGCCGATGGTAGAGCGCGCTCGCGATCCGGGTCGCGCCGGCCGGTCCGCCGAGGGCCCCTTGGGGAAGCATTTCTGACCGCGGGTCGAAGGGGACGCGCTCGCCCCAAACCTTGGAGCCCCGCTCGTATCGCAAGGCGACTTCCGCGACCTCGGGCAGCTCGAACCGCGCGTCCCGCGGCCGCGCCAGCCTTTTACGGAACAGAACGAGCGCCGCGGACTCGATATCCAGTTCCTCGAAAACGCGGCGAAGGGACGTAAGCAGCTCGGCGAGGGACGGTACGCCGTTCAAGCGGCTGAAAACCCCCTGCATGCGGGCGAGCCCGTCCTGCATCCGGAACCGCTCAAGCCCCGCGTAAGCGTAGAAAATCTCGGCCACGACGCTTCGGGCCGACTGAAACGCGAGCTGCATGCGATGGGAGAAGGCGCGATCCGCCGCGGCGGGCTCGAATTCGCGGTACAGGTCGTTGATGATCAGGTTCCAGTGCCGGGGATCGTACCGGTCGCAGCCCGCGCCGGAAATGAGGCCGTGAAGGGACCCCACGAACCCCGTCAATTCGGGCGATTCGGAGGCGAAATAAGTGGCCAGGAGGGCCCGCAGGTCGGAAAGATGGGCGTTCCGCTCCTCGAAGGCCCTGTCCCGCACGGTTGGCGCGAGTAGCCCCGGCACGGTCCCGGACAGGCAACCGCAGCTCGCGCGGATTACCGTTTCGGCGGACAGGCAAGGGTTTTGGATTACGGTTTTTCCCTCGAGAAGGTCCAGGGCGACCGAGGTCGCACGATACGCCTGGAGGACCACGTCCTGCCTGACCGTCGTCAGGGGCGGCGACTCGAACCGCGCGCGGACGATATCGTCGAACCCGGTTACCGCGATGTCGGCACCGGGCCTCAAGCCGATTTCCTCGAGGTAACGGTACGCGCCGATCGCCATATTGTCGTTGGCGCAGACTATCGCGTCGCAGTCGGGTCGGTGATGCCCGTAGCACTGCGAGAGCGCCCGATACCCGCCCTCTACGGAAAAGTCGCCCCGAAGCTCGCGGTAGGGAGACTCGGGGAGGCCCCGTTCCCGGAGGAAGGCGCGGAAGGTCTCCAGCCGGACGGAAGCCTCCGGGTTATTCTCCGGCCCGCCGATGAACGTAAAGGTCCGGGCGGCGTGGACGTCTGCCATATGGGAGAGCAGGTCGCGCAGGGCGCTTTCGTTGTCGAGGCACATCGACGGAAACCCCGGGATCGGAACCCCCAGGCTCACCACGGGAAGCGGCGCGAGGCCGCGCACGTAATCGGCGAAGGCGGCGGGCGTGACGTAATTGCACTGGGTGCCCGTGGCGATGACGAGCGCGTCGACGTTGCGGGGGGCGAGGTGCGAATATATGGCGTTTTTCTGGTACTCGTGGCCGTAGGGCCATCCCGGGGATCTCCCCGAGAAAACGGTGAGTTGCGCGCCCCGGTCGCGGCATAGCTCGGACGCGCCCCGCACGATACTCCGCGAATATCCAGAATCGATCTCACTCAGCTGCAGTCCAACGCGGACGATAACCGGCATATCCCAAGTATCCGCCATCGCCTCTCAAAAAAACAAGGAGGCCCGTATCGTTTTTACATTTCACGGAGGAACAGCGCCCTCTTGCCAGCGGCCCCGACGAATCCGTTTCGGAGGTAAAAGCCTTCCTTGTCGGCATAGGATATGAGCGCCACGTGATGGAACCCGCGATAGGGTTCCAGGGCGGAGGCGAGGAGCCGGCGCCCGAGGCCCCGCCCCTGATAGTCGGGGTGAATGGCGACGTAGGGCAGGTACGCGCACATCGCCCCGTCGCTGATCACGGTAACGAGGCCGACGAGCCGCTCGCCGTCCCACAGGGTTCGCACCCCGTGGGACTCGGCCATCGCCCGGGCAAGGCGCTCGGGATATTTCGCCGAGGACCACCCCAGGGCGTCGAAGAGGGCGACGAGGTCGTGGCCCGGGATCGACTTCCGATCGGAAATTTCACAGCTTTCCGCGATATCCCATTCCATGGCAATGTCCTCCATCCATCAGGCCTGAGCGGCCGGCGCGCCTTCAAACTCCCCGAAATCCAGGCCCAGCCGGTTCAGGCGGTCGTAAAGCGTCCCGATCACGGCCCGCTCGGCCTCCGCCCCATCGGCCTCGAATGTCGCGGAAAACCTGAGATGGGGCCCGGTATCGTCCCAGGGAACCACGGATACGAGCGCGTCGGTCACGAAGCGCTCGGCGCAATGGGCCGCGTCGCGAAATCTCGTGCCGTCCCGAAGGCCCGTCGGGGCCCGGACGTAGCAGTAAAACCCGCCGGCGGGACGTTCCGCGTCGAACCCGAGGGCGCGAAGGGCCGGAACCAGGAGATCGAGGCGGCGCGAATACCGTTCCACCGCCGCGGCGGTAATCTCCGGCATCGAGAGGGCGGTCGCCGCCGCCTTTTGAACGGCCCGGAACTGTCCCGAATCCACCGTGTCCTTAACCGCCGCGTAAGCCGCCACGGCGGCCCGGTTCCCGCATACGAATCCCATGCGCCACCCCGTCATGTCGAAGGCCTTCGACAGGGAATGCACCTCCAACGCGACCTCCTCCGCCCCGGGAATCGACAGGATGCTGAAGGGTTTCCCTCCGTCGTAACGCAAGGCCGCGTAGGCCGCGTCGTGCACGATCAGGATACCCCGCGAACGGGCGAAGTCGATCGCCTTCCCGAAAAAGCGCCTCGGGGGCATGGCCCCGGTGGGATTGTTCGGGTAATTCAGGTACAGAAGCTTCGCCCGGTCGAGGACGGCCGCGGGGATCGTGTCGAAATCCGGCTCGAAGCCCTTCTCCCGGAGAAGGGGCAGCGGGAAGGCTTCCCCGCCGAGGAATCCCGTATGGGTCGCGAGGATTGGGTAACCCGGGGTCGTGACCAGGGCCACGTCGCCGGGATCGACGTAGCAGAGGGGCAGCATGGCGAAGATGGATTTCGAGCCCAGGCCATGCACGATCGAGCCAAGCGGGTCCGCCACGGCGACGCCAAAAACGCTTTCGAGCCAACGCCCGGCGGCCTCCGAGAATTCCGCGATCCCGTTGTCGGCGTAACGCCGGTTCTCAGCGCGGCCTGCCTCCCGGGCGAGCCGCGCGGCCACCGCGGGGTCCGCCGGGCGATCCGGTTCCCCGACGCCCAGGTCGAGGAGCGGCACGCCGGGATTCGCTGCCGTCGCGGCGGCCTTCGCACGCTTTATGGCCTCGAACTTGAAGCCGGTCGAGCCGCCCCCGATACCGGCCCCGGCGAGCCGGCGCGCGAGGGCGGGGGTACCCTTGCCCTGCCCCGGGGCATCGGGCTCTCGAACCGCATTACAGGCCATGGTTGGCCTCCCCGTTTCCGGCCCGCGAAAGCGAGATCTCGTTCCGGAGCGCGTTCTTGAAAAGGTCCGCGAAATTTTTCTGGTCCGAATAGAGGCACGTCGGTTCCCCCGGGCCGGAAAGGTCCCCGGTGAGCACGTGACTCGAGTCGGCGATCGCCCGAAGTTCCACGGTCCACTCCCCGACGCGATGGATTTCCGCCCGCGGGAGGGACAGGGAGACTTCGCCCGACTCGATGGCGTCGCCGTCGGTCAGGATTACCAGCCGGATATCCTCCCGCCCGGCGAGCTCGCCCGCCATGGCGCGTAGCTCCCGCCACGGGGCGGCGATATACAGGCGCTCTCTCGCGTCCCCGATCATGGCGCGGAGCCGGTCGAGCGACCGTTCCCGGCCGCGAATCGTCACGAACGTCCCCGGATCGGGCTTCCGGTCGGGAAGGGCGGCGATCAGGACGTCCCCGGCCCGTTGAAGGGCCGCGATCCTGCCCGCGCAAAATTCCGCGGGCGACACGGGCACGTAGCGGGCGGGACTCCCGTCGGCGAGCCACGCGGCGCCCTTTTCCACCAGCGAAGCCAGGGAGGTATAGGCATTGGACCTCGAAACGCCGACCCGCTTGGCGATCTCGTAGCCGTTCATCGTTCCCTCGGAAAGCAGGGCGCGATACACCTCCGACTCCTGCCGGGTGAGGCCAAAGGAAACGAGCGCCTCCTCAACGGAAATGCCGGATACCGGACTGTCATAGTGTTCCATAACTGGAACACTATGACAGGATTATCGAATTGTCAACCCCTCTTTCGTTGCGGACCAAAAAGATCGCGGGTATACTGAATTCGCCGGGTTCATGCCCCCGCCCAGGAGATCACATGTTTATCCAAAAGACGAGCAGGTTGTTAACCGTCCTGATCGCGGCGATTACCCTCGCCACGTTGGCGATTTTCGCGTTCACGCTCTCTCTCGCGGCATCCTTCAACCGTTATACCGCTACCGCCCATGAGGCAATCGAGGCGACTTACCAATTTTTCGAGGACATAAACCTGCGAATGATGACCCTGCGCTCCTGGCTCGACACGGACGACGAAGCCCTGCGCCAGGAGTTCGAAACCGCGTCGATCCACCGCCAGCTCATCCAAAACGCGATCAATACCCTGGAACGGTCCGCCCTTGAGGAGGGGGAACGGGCCGATTTCGGCAACGCGAAAGCCCAGGCGGATAACCTCCAAACCCATGAGGACTGGATTCTGTCGGCGATGGAAAGGGGCGACGTCGCCGAGGCGAAGGCGATCGCCTACGGCTCCGTGGCCGAGCGTCTCTACGGGAATACCAAAACCGCCCTCGAAAATTTGAGGGACAAAATCTCGGCGCGCCTCGAGGAGCATTCCGGAATCTACTCCCGCAACCTTGCCTTGGCCCAGGCGATTCTCCTCGCCATGTCGATACTGAACCTGTTCTCCGTTCTCTACGCCTTGGTGGCCTTCGTCGGCGCCGGCGTGGTGAAACCCGTCGGGCGGCTTGCGGAGGCGATGGGTCGGCTCAAGGCGGGAGAGAGGGACGTCCGCTTCGATATCGTGCCGGAGCGGACCGAAATCGCCGTTCTGGCCTCGGCCCTCGAGTCCTTTCGGGAGGAACGCGACGAGGCTGAAGTCAAGCAATGGGTCAAGAACGGAATGGAGGACATCATCGACCGGCTCAGGCGGGCCGAGGGCCTCGCCTCGTTCACCCGGGTACTCCTCGACTCGGTCGCGCATATCACCGGCGCGGGAGCGGGAATTTTCTACTACTTCAACAATCAGACGGGGAAGTTCTTCCCGGCGGGAACCTGGGGCGTCGCGGAGCACGAGGTTTCCTCGGGGACCCCGAATTCCTTCGGTTTCGTGCAGGAAGCGGTCTATTCGACCCGCTTCATCGTGATAGACAACGTGCCGGCGAACTACCTCCATATCCATTCCGGCCTCGGGTCGGCGCAGCCGGCGACCATCGTCATCATCCCCATCAACGCGAACACGATCCCCCTGGCCTGCCTTGAACTCGCCCTTTTCTCGCCTCCGGATTCCCACCTCGAGGAGCTCATGCGCGAGCTTCCGAACGCGATCGCGCCGCACCTCCAGATCCTCCAGCGCAACCTGCGCACCCAGGAACTCCTGGCCGAGACGGAAAAGCAGGCCGACCGGCTCCAGGAACAGACCCGCCAGCTCCGCGATATAAACAACGAGCAGCAGGCCATTTTCGACTCGGCCACCACGGGCATAGTGCTCCTGCAGAACAACATCATCCTCAGGTGCAACAAGCGGCTCGAGGATATCTTCGGCTATCCTCCCGCCTCGCTTATCGGGAAGCCCACCAGGCTCTGGTTCAAGGACGAGTCAGACTGGGACACCCTCGTCGAGGAAAGCGGCGAATCGTTCCGGAACGGCCGCATTTACGGCCGGGAGCTAACCCTCGTGCGCCAGGACGGCTCCCCTTTCTGGGCGCGCATCCGCTCAAGGGTACTCGACCAGATTCCCGGGGGCTACCGGCTCGTGAGCATCATCGAGGATATCACCGAGGAACGCGAAACCCGGGATGCCCTCAGGCGGGCCAAGGAGGAAGCCGAGGGGGCGGCCAGGGCGAAGAGCGACTTCCTGGCGAACATGAGCCACGAGATCCGCACGCCGCTGAACGCGATAATCGGCATGTCCCACCTCACGCTCACCTCGGACCTCAAGCCCAAGCAACGCGAATACCTGTCGCGGATCGAGGCCTCGGGCCACCATCTTCTCGGCATCATCAACGACATTCTCGATTTCTCGAAAATCGAGGCCGGCAAGTTCAATATAGACCGACAGCCTTTCGATCTCGAGGCCATGTTCGCCACGGTTTCCGGAATGCTCGCCGAAAAGTCCGAAGAGAAGGGCCTAGAGCTCATTTTCGAGATTCCGCCGGACGTGCCAACGGGGCTCATCGGCGACCAGCTGCGCATAGAGCAGATTCTCCTCAATTACGGGTCCAATGCCGTCAAATTCACCGAGCGGGGAGAGGTGAGGATTTCCGTCGCGGTAGACCAGCGCGGGGACGATTCCGTCCTCCTGCGCTTCGCAGTCGCGGACACCGGGATCGGGCTTACCGCGGACGAACAAAAAAAGCTCTTTACCAGCTTCCAGCAGGCGGACATGTCCACGACCAGGAAGTACGGCGGTACCGGCCTCGGGCTCGCGATAAGCAGGCAGTTGGCCACCCTGATGGACGGGGAAGTGGGAGTAGAGAGCGATGTCGGGCGCGGGAGCGTTTTCTGGTTCACCGCCCGCGTCGGGATCGACGGCACCCGGGAACGGGATGCCGAGGCGGGCGCGGATTTGCGCGGCGAGCGAATGCTCGTCGTGGACGACAACGAGCACGCCCGCGCCACCATCCGGGACATGCTGGCCTCGATGGACTTCCAGGTGGATTCCGCGGCCTCTGGCGAAAGCGCCCTCGAGGACGTCGCGGCCGCCGCACGCGAAAGGCGCCCCTACGGGCTCGTGTTCATGGACTGGAAAATGCCGGGGATGGACGGGATCGAGGCCGCCCGCCGAATCGCCGCGAAGGATTCGGCCCGGGAAACCAAGGTGGTCCTGCTCACGGGCTTCGATCCGGCGGGAATCCACGAAGACCTTGAAGCCGCCGGAGTGGATAAGGTCATCAGCAAGCCGGTCACGCCCTCGATGCTATTCGACACCAGCATGGCCCTCCTCGCCCGGCATCCCCGGGGAGGAACGGGGGAGACCCCGGGCGAAGGCGCGGGTCCCTCCGAGCGGGATCGCTTCCTGCCGCTCGTCGGCGCGCGGGCCCTCCTCGTGGAGGACAACGAATTGAACCAGATAGTCGCGGCGGACCTTTTGGGCGACATGAATATCCTGGTAGATATCGCGGAAAACGGGAAAGAAGCCATAAGGAAGGCGGGGAAGAAGGTTTACGACGTCATCCTCATGGATATGCAAATGCCGGTCATGGACGGCGTGACGGCCACGCGCCTCATGCGAAGCGTCCCGGAACTCGAGAAGGTTCCCATAATCGCGATGACCGCGAACGCCATGAAAAACGAGCACGACGCCTGCATGGCCGCGGGCATGGACGACATTATCCTCAAGCCGATCAACCCGGAATCGATGCGGGAAATATTGCTGAACCGCGTCAGGCAACCGGAACCGGAACGCGGGACGGACGGCCCGCTGCCGGACATCGAGGGCTTCGATTTCTCGGTCGGCCTCGCGCCCGCCCTCGACGACCCGGCGCGGTTCAGGTCCCTCCTGAAGAACGTATACGAGCGGTATCGGGACCTTCCCGAATCGCTGAAAGCCCCGCAAACGCCGGAACTCGCGTTGGAGCTCGCGAAGACCCTGCACGGAATCCGCCGGCATTTCGGGGCCATCGGCGCGCCCGCCGTGGCGGACGAAGCCGAACCCCTCGAAAACGAATTGTGGGACGGTATCGCCGACGGCGAGCGCCTAGGCGCTTTCGCCGCCCGCCTCGAGTCTTTGCTGACCCGGCTCGGCGCCGCCGTTTCCGCCTGATTCCGGCTTTTCCTTATCCAGGGTAAAGAAGGCCAAGGCCCGCGACAGGGTCTCGGACTGCGACGAGAGTTCTTCCGACGTGGCGGCCAATTCCTCGGCGACCTGCGCGCTTTGCTGGTTGAGGCCGTCAAGCTGCTGGATGGCGCTAGAAATCTGGCTTACGCCGGAGCTTTGCTCCTTGGCCGACGCGGTTATTTCCGATACCAGGTCCGCCGTTTTCTTGATGTTCGGGACGACGCTTTGAAGCATGGTCCCCACGTTTGTCGCGGCGTCGAGCGTCTCGGTAGAAAGCAGCCCGATCTCGCTCGCGGAACCCTGGCTACGCTCGGCGAGCTTTCGCACCTCCGCGGCGACTACGGCGAAGCCCTTCCCGTGCTCGCCCGCCCGCGCGGCCTCGATCGCCGCGTTGAGGGCCAGGAGATTCGTCTGCCGCGCGATCTCTTCCACGATGGATATTTTCTGGGCGATTTCGGTCATCGAGCCCACGGCCTTGGATACCGCGGCGTTTCCCGACTCGGCCTCCCCCGCGGCGGATTCCGCTATCTGGTTCGTCTGGATCGCGTTATCGGAGCTTTGCTGGATGGTGCTGGACATCTCGACCATCGAGGAGGAAACCTCCTCCGAGAGGGCCGCCTGCTCGGTCGCGCCCTGCGAGATCGCCTGGGCCGTCTCGCTGAGGTCCCGGCTGCCCCGCATGACGCCGTCGGCTATATCGCGGCTCTTCGCGATTACGTCCGCGATGAGCTGGCGCATTTCCTCCAGGCCGCGCCCAAGGTCGCCGAACTCGTCCTTCCGTTTCAGGAAACCCGCGGGCATTCGCGAGTCGAGACGGCCCTGGCCCACCGCGCCCGAGAAGGTCCTGAGCACCGTAACCGAGTTTTTCACCGTCTTCGCGAGGGAAACGCCGAAGATGGCCGAAACCACGCTTATGAGGATCAACACGAGGACCAGATACATCTGTATGCGCCGATATGCCGCCTGGGCGGCTTCGTAACTGGCCGAAGTCGCCTCCAGCATCGCGTTGGTAAGCTCGTCGATGGCGCCGCGCATGGCGTCGAAGCTTTTCGAATAGTCGCCGAAATACAGCGCGTCGACCCGGGGAATGTCACGAGCGTCGAGATACCCGACGATTTGCCCCGTATACCCCTTGAGCGCCTCGTATTCGCGATGGAAGGTGTCGAATTGCGGGATCGGGGGAAGGCCCATCGTTTTGTACACGTTTTCGAATACCGTGAACCGCTCGAGTATTTGGTCCAGGTTGGAGGTTATATCCCCCCTCAAACCCTCGAGTTTGTCCCTTTGATCCCTCGAAACGGCGGATACGCTCTGGAGTATGGCAAGGTTCGACTGGTATCCGTCGCGGTCCGCCTCGACCAGGCGCTCCACGCCCACCAGGCCCGCGTTGTAGATATTGCTCGTTGACCGGTTGATAACCCCGAGGGAGAGCGCGACCACGGCGAATCCACCGATAAAGATCAACAAAATCGAAGAAAAGGTGATCGCCATCTTCCCGTAAATAGACGCGTTCTTGAAAAAATTCATGGGTAGCCTCCAAAAAAAGACCTACCCTATACTCTAAGTCGTAATGCGAAAGAATGCCACAAGGGGCGAGAAACCCGCGCGCTGCCTGCGGTTCGCGACGTGATGCCCCGAGGCCGGTTCGGGAACGGGAATCGAAAGCGTCACGGCAGTCGGGTCAGCAGGATTCCCGCTCGACCAGGGCGGAGGGAAGGACGAGGGAAACGGTATCGGCCGCCGAGCCGGGGTCGCGGTGCCGCCGGATGACGAGGTTCACCGCCTGGCGGCCCATGGCCGCCTTCTGCACGTTAACCGTGCTCAGGGGCGGGTTCGTGAACTCCGCCATCTCGATGTTGTCGATGCTCACGATGGCCACCCGCTCGGGAACCTGGATGCGCCGCGCGTTCAGGTACCGCAACATGCCGATGGCCACCTCGTCGCTGCCGGCGAAAATGGCCCTGGGCAGCTCTCCGGACGAGGCGATCCGCATGATCGCCTCGTAACCGCTCCGCATGTCGTTGGCCATCTCGATCCGCAGGGTCCCAAGGTCGCGCAGGCCGTTGGCGATCATGGCCTGGGTGAAGCCGGCGATCCGGTTGTCCCGTTCGCCCACGTAGGCTACCGGGGAGTAACCCTTCCCGAGAAGGTGATTCGTCGCGGCGACGGCCGCTTCCTGCCGGTCGAAGGTTACCGACGGAAGCCCCTCGCATTGCCATTCCACGCAGACTATGTTGCTGATCCTTTCCCGCACGTTCGCGAAAACCCGCTCGTCGGCCTCGGTCAGCACGCTCTGGTCGAGGGCCAAGGCGATGAGGCCGCAAATTTCTTCCTCGTGTATCAGCTCGTTGAAGAGGATGGGATTGTTCAGTTCGTTGAAAAAGCGGATAAAGCGTATATGGTAACCGTTCTCGTGGGCCGCCGCGTAGATTCCCGCGACGATTTCGGAGTAATAGGGGCGGAGGAGCACGTCGGAAGAATTCAGGACGAGCCCTATCTGCCTTCCCGCGCCGGAGTCCCCGTGACCGCGCATGAGGCCCTGGGCGAACTTGTTCGGGCGGTAACCGAGCTCCTCGATCGCCCGGAGAATCCTTTCCCGGGTTTCCGGGGCGACCGACCGGCCCGCGTCGTTCAGGACGTAGGAGACGAGGCTCCGGGTTACCCCCGCGTGCCTCGCCACGTCGTCCTGAGTCACTCTCCTGTTGTCGGATTTCCGGGTCATGGTGCCAGAATAGACGCCGCCGCGCTTCTTTGCAAGGGTGCCTATTCCCCGGCCACGAGCGCGCGGACCCCGAAGGGCCCGAGGGACAACGCCCCCGTCACCGGTTCTCCCGTCGCCAAGTCGCGGTAGGCGACTCCGGCGAGGTCCACCGCCGCGGCGGTTTCCCGGAAGTTCATGAAAAAGGCGAAGCGCTTGCCGTCGCCGATCCTTTCCCGCACCGACACGCCGGGGGGT
Source organism: Spirochaetales bacterium (assembly GCA_003245785.1). GTDB lineage: Bacteria > Spirochaetota > Spirochaetia > Treponematales > Treponemataceae > Teretinema. Next base: position 15,522 of record QKCE01000118.1, read on the forward strand.
ACCGTCGCGAGGGGGGCGGACAGCGAAAGCCTTTCCCTGAGGGTTCCGTAAAAGCGGTCGAGGAAATCCGCCCCGGTGCGTCCCGCGACGTACCAGGCCGCGCCCTTCCCGTACCTCATTTCCGTAAGGGCAGGGCCGCCGGATAGCTCGCCGACGGTAAAGGCCGCATGGACCGTCGCGCCGCGCGGGTCCGCGAGGTCGGCATAGTCCGCGACGGCATAGGATCCCCCCCCGGGAAAGTCCGCGGAGGAAAGCCTGATCTCCTGGCGGTCCGCGGGGAGCGCCGTGTCCGTCGCGGTTACCGCGAGGCCGAACACGTCGGTAAGGCCCCCGGGAGTCCCGCCGAGGGCGCAGAGGTCCGAGCCGTCCACGACCCCGGTGAGGTAGGTCGCCACGAGGATCCCTCCCGCGTTCACGAAGGCTCGGAGCCGTTCCGCGACCCCCTCCCTGAACATGTAAAGCATGGGAACCGCGAGAAGCCGGTATCGCGAGAAGTCGCTCTCTACCGAGTCCGCCAGGTCGCAGGCTACGCCCATCCGCCAGAAGGCCGAGTAGTGCGCGATGCAGGTTTCCTGATAGCGCTTCGAGACCGTGTTTGGAAGCTGGGCCAGGTCAAGGGCCCAGGAGTTGTGGAAATCGTAAATGACGGCGACTTCCGCGCGGGTGGAAGAGCCGGCAACCGGGGCGATGGCCTCGAGAAAGCCGCCAACCTCCGCCACGTCGCGGAAAACCCGGGAACTTTCCGCGCCCGCGTGGCCCACCACGGCGCCGTGGAACTTTTCCTCGCCGCCGCGGCTTTGCCGCCATTGGAAATACTGCACGCTGTCCGAGCCGTGCGCGATGGCCTGGATCGAGGAAAGAAGGTGCATGCCCGGCTTCTTCGGCTTGCTCAGGCCCTGCCAGTTGGTCCCGCTCGGGGTCGATTCCATGAGCAGGAAGGGTTTCCCCTTGAAGGACCGGTTCAGGTCATGAAAGAAGGCCGTGCGGGCGCCGACCGTCTCGTCGTTCCCGTCTACGTGCCACCGGGGATAGCTGTCCCAGCACGCCACGTCGACGTGCCGGGCGAATTTCCAGTAATCGAGGCCCACGTCGGGCATCATGAAATTCGTGGTAATCGGGACGGCCGGGGTTATCCGCCGGAGGGGCTCCGACTCGGCGAGGAAGAAATCGAGGGTTTGGTCGCTCGTAAAACGCGCCCAATCGAGCATGAGCCCGTGCACGGAGTTGTCCACCGGCTCGATTTCCTCCCAGGAGGAATACCGATGGCTCCAGAAAGTCGTCCACCAGGCCTTGTTGAGGTTCTCGATCGTGCCGTACTTCCGCTCGAGCCAGGCGCGGAAGGCCGCGAGGCAGTCGGGACAATGGCAGCGTCCCGCGTTGTACTCGTTCGAGACGTGCCACATCGCGAGGGCAGGGTGGTCCTTGTACCGCTCGGCAAGCAGGGTATTGATCCTCACGCAGGCTTCGCGGTAGGAAGCGGAGGTGCGGCAGTGGTTGTGCCTGCCGCCATGGGGTTCCCGGCGGCCGTCCGGGCCCATCCTGCAGGCGTCGGGATATTTCCGCGACAGCCAGGCGGGCTTCGAGCCGCTCGGCGTCGCGAGGATCGCCCGAAGGCCGTTCCCGTGCAGGCGGTCGAGCAGGCGGTCGAGCCAGTCGAACCGGTATTCCCCCTCCGCGGGCTCGAGCATGCTCCACGAGAAGATGCCGACCGACATGACGTTGCACGACGCCTTTTTCATGAGCTCGAAGTCCTCGTCGAGGATCTCCGGGTAATCGAGCCATTGCTCGTAGTTGTAATCCGCCCCGTGGAGGAGCCGGTTTTCGAATGCCTTTTTCATCGTAGAACCTTCCGTTGCCGAAATATCGGGAAACCGGGGAAGCCGCTCAGGACTTGACCGCGCCGCTCGTGAGCCCCCCGAGAATGTGCTTCTGGGCCGAGAAGAATAGCGCCACCACCGGGAGCGCCGCGAGCACCGTACCCGCGGTCACGATTCCCCAGTTGGTATCGAACCGCTGCTGGGTAAACTGGAAAATCCCCACCATCACCGTTATCTTGTCGTTCCCCTTCAGGAGGAGGTTCGCGATGATGAAATCGCCGTAGGTCGTCATGAACGCGAGGATCCCGACGGTCACCACGATCGGCTGGATGACCGGGAACACGATGCGCCAGAAGGTCTGCCAGTGCGTCGCGCCCTCAATCATGGCGGACTCGTCGAGCTCCACCGCGATGGTGTCGATATAGGACTTGACCATCAGGGTGTTGATGCTCATGGAACCCGCCACGTAGATGAAGATCAGTCCGCCGTGGGTGTTGAGCCCAAGCCCCGGTATGAAGGTCCCGAGCTGCTGCATCAGGGTGTAGATGGCGATCATCGCGAGAATGCCCGGGAACACGTTCAGGATCAGGATCGCGACCATGATGCCCCGCTTGCCGGTGAACCGGAACCGCGAAAGGGCGTAGGCCGACACGCAGGTGATGATGACGATGAAAAACACCGAGATGAAGGAAACCTTGAAGGAATTGAGCATCCACAGCCCGAAGGCGAAGGATTTGCTGTTCAGGAGGTCCCCGTAGTTCCCGAGGGTGAGGTTGTCCGGGATCAGCTTCGCGCCGAGCAGGGACTTCGCCGGGTTCATCGAGGTGGCGACGACCCAGAAGAAGGGCGTCACCGCGAAAATTACGAGGAGGGCCGCCACTATGTAGCGGAGGGTCATGCTGAATACCTTGCGCCTATGGTCGATCATACCGCCTCCTTGAGGGCCTTGGAATTGAGGGTCTGGAAGAACACCATGACCGAGACGAACAGGAAGAGCATCACGGTGATCGCGGCGGCGAAGCCGTAGTCCGCGGCGTTCGCGGTACTGAAGCCGAGCCGGTAGATGAACGAGATGAGGAGGTCCGTGTAGCCCATGGGGACTATCGTGTCCGGCATGGCGGGCAAGCCCGCGTTGAAGCCCCAGATCAGGGTGAAGTTGTTGAAGTTGAAGCTGAACGACGCGATGAGGAGGGGGCCGAGGATCCTGAGCACGAGGGGCAGGGTGATCTTTTTGGTGATCGCCCAGGGTCCGGCCCCGTCGATTTTCGCGGCCTCGAAGAGCTCGCCGGGAATGGACTTCAGGGCGCCCGAGGAGAGGATGTAAAAATAGGGGTACGACAGGTACACGTTGATCACGATGAGCGCGGCCTGGGCCCAGATCGCCTCGGTGAAGAAGTGGGGCGACACGCCGAAGGTCGAGGCGATGAGGTTCGTCACGAGACCCAACCGCTCGTTGAGGAGCGCCTTCCATACCATGATCGAGACGAGAACCGGGACGGGATAGGGTATGATGAGAAGCGCGCGTATGACCCGCCTCCCCGGAAGGTCCTCGAAAAGGAGGGCGATGAGGAGGCCGAGGGCGAAGCTGAGGCCGACCGAGCCCAGGGCGAAGACGAAGTTCCATACTATCACCGAAAGGATCGGCTTCCTATAGCCGTCGTTCCCGAGGAAGCGCGCGTAATTGTCCGCCCCCACGTTGACCATAAAACCGGGAATCAACGCGTCGCCTGACTCGCTTTCGAATGCGCCGCGCCTGGAAGACGCGTATACCGTTCCGGTCTTCGCGTCGGTGAAGGAATCCGCGCCGCGGTCGTATTCGTAACGCCCGACCGTGGCGGTCGCCTCGGAGGATGAGATAATGGACACGATATCCGGGGCGACGCCGTAGCTCACCGCGCCGATCGCGTCGATCGAGCGCAGGGCCTCGATCGGGTTCAGCATCTTGTAGCCGTCAACCGTTTCCGGCGGCGCGTCCGCGTCCAGTGGCCGCGGCAATTCGCCGGGCTTCGCGACCTGGAGCTTGCCGTCGGGGTCCGCGATCACGAGAAGGTATTCGGAGCCGCCCTTCGCGTAGGCGGTCCATTCGTAGGTGACCGCCTCCTCGGGCGTATAGGTAACGGATTTGATCCGGTCGATTGCCTGGGTCTTCGTCAAAAGGTGACCGCCGCTCATGTTCGTGAACGAGAGGAACACCGTGTAGAAAATGGGGTAAATCGTGAAAAGGACGGCGAGGACGATGCCCACCGAAAGCCAGCGATAGGGAAAGAGGGTCTTCCGGGCGAAAGTGACGCCGAGGAAAACGACGCAGGCCCCGAGAAAGGCCGCGAGGGGATAAAAGCCCTCGCGGATGAACCGGAACATGAGCCATGAGCCGGCGAAAACTATCAGGGCCGCGAGAATATATGCGGGAAGGCGCTTCATGATACCACCTGGTGCGGGGATTGGACGCGCGGCGCCTTCCGCGGCGCCGCGTCGTTTTGCGTGAAAGGGGCTCGGGGGTCCCGCCCTCGGGCTGAACCCCCCGCGTCGCTTATTTCTTCGCCTTGATCTGTTCCTCGACCTGGGTCTTGGCGTTCAGCAGGGCATCCTTCGGGCTCTTCTCGCCGGAGAAGGCGAGGCTTCCCGCGCTGACCCACGCGTCCCACACGTAACCCATCGCCGGGATGGAGGGCATCGGGATGGCCTTCGTGCCGGCGGCGTTGAAGCCCTTGGTGTCGGCATCGGAAGCGCTCTCGAAGATCGTCTTCCACGCGGAGGGGCGCGCCTCGGCGGCGTAGATCGCCTTCATGTTCTCCTCGGTGGCGAGGAACTCGGTGGCGAACGCCATGGCGAGAAGCTTCTGCTTGGAGGCGGAGCTGACGATGACGCCCTGCACGCCCAGGAAGGGGGCTCCCGCCTCGCCGCCCTTTTTCGCGGCGGGGAAGGCGGAAATCGCGTAATGCACGCCGGCCTGCTTGAAGCGGTTGAGCGCCCAGGGACCGGTCATGATGAAGGGGGCCTTGCCGCTCTCGAAGAGGACGTGGGCGGCGTCCCAGTCGACGGCGTCGGGGGCGAGCTTGTTCTTCACGAGCTTGGTCATCCACTCGAGGCCCTTGACCATGCCGTCGTTCGCGATCTCGAGCTTGTCGGGATCCCAGGAACCGTCGGCCTTCTTGCCGAAGATCGCCCCGCCGAAGCTGGTGAACACGGGGAAGGAGTTGTAGGTGGTGTCGGGGAAGCCCATGATGACCTCCGCCTTGCCGGACTTCACGAGCTTCTCGCCGATGGCGTACACGTCGTCCCAGGTGGCGGGGGCGTCGGGAACCATGTCGACGTTGCGGAAGAAGCCGATGTTCTCGACCGCGAGGGGCACGCCGTAAAGCTGGCCGTTATACATGAAGCCCTCGATCGCGGGCGCGATATACTTCGACTTCTTCGAGCCGAGATTCACGGGCTCCACGGCGGCGTTCTCGACCATGGCGCCGAGGTTGTCGTGGGGAATGATCGCGAGGTCGGCGCATTCGGCGCCGCCGGAAGCGAGAAGGAACTGGGTCCTGACCTGGCTGAGGTCGACCATGGAGACCTCGACGGGCACGCCGTATTTCTTTTCGAACTGCTTGCCTATCTCGGTAAGCACCTCGATGCGCCCGGAGTCGTAGACCCACAGGGTAAGGGGCTTGGCGGGTTCGCCCGATGCGGGCGCCGTCTTGGCGGCGTCCTTGGATCCGTTCGCGAAGGCCGGTACGAGGCCGGTCAGCGTAAGGGCGATCGCGACGAGCGCCCCGACTTTCATCTTCTTCATACTTCTCTCTCCTTCTGTCTATACGCGTTGTCAACGCGTGTTGCTTCATCTTAAGAGCGGATTTTCCGGCTGTCAATCAAAAGTTTCGGCAGAACCGCCCGGGTTGGCGAGTAAAACGATAAACTCACGGATCGCCATGGCCTGAACGGCCTTTTCGGGGTATGATGATCTTATAGTAACAGAAAACGGAGAAGGACATGCAAAATACCTTTTCGAGCATCGCGGTGCTCATAGACGCGGAGAATGTCTCCCATACGTTTCTCGAGGACATCTCCGAGAAAATCGCCCTCTACGGCGCCGTTTCCGTCCGCCGCATCTACGCGGACTGGACTTCCGAGAAAATGAAAGGCTGGCGCGCCCTGCTCCAGGAGTTCGCCATCCAGCCGATCCAGCAATTCAGCAACACCGTGGGCAAGAATTCGACCGACAGCGCCCTCATCATCGACGCGATGGACCTGCTCTATCTCCAGCATATCGATTGCTTTTGCATCGTCTCGAGCGATTCGGACTTCACTAGGCTCGCGAGCCGCGTCCGCGAGCAGGGAAAGCACGTGATCGGAATCGGCGAGAAGAAGACGCCCTCTTCCTTCGTGAATGCCTGCAACGAATTCCTCCATATCGAGCCCCATTCGGCGAAGCGGCAGGAAGAGCGCAAGGCCGCCGGAAAGACGAACAAAACCGAGGTCCTGCTCGACCGCGCGGTCGACCAGCTCGCGGATTCCTCCGGCTGGGTCATGCTCTCCCAGCTCATGCAGTATATCCGCCAGGTAAAGCCCGACTTCGACCTTCGGGAGCTGGGCGCGCGGAAGCCCCTGGATTACTTCACGAGCCGGAAAGACAAGTACCGGGTACAGAAGGAACGGGAAGACGCGCCGAGCGCGGTGTTCATTTCGAAGATGAGGTAAGGGCGAGGAACCGCGGCCGTTCCCTGTCCGGACGTTCGAGGGAAGACCGCTTTCCCGGCGCGCCGAAAGAGCGGCGAGGGCGGCCCAACTTTGGGTCGGCGCCCGTAGAAGCCCGGGCCCGTGAGGCGCAATCCGCCCGATATCCGTGAAATTCCGCGTTTTCCCGATTAATATTAT
>QKCE01000336.1 GCA_003245785.1 Spirochaetales bacterium
GTCCCCGGCGGTTATCTCGGCGGCGGGACGGGCAAGCAGATACCCCCCGGAGGATCCCCGGATTCCCCGAATGAACCCGGCCTTTTTCAGGGGAATGAAGAGCTGCTCGAGATAGCCGTCGGAAATTCCGGTAACCTCGGCCACCACCCGGGTGCTGGCGAATGAGCCCTCGCCCAATTGCGCGAGGTACAGCATCGCCTCCAGCGAATAACGGCCGCGTGTGGATATTTTCATGGTACTCCCCGGGAATTGTGACGGATTATAAATCCCCTATGTGTACTAGGGTATACCTTACTCGAAAAAAAGACAAGCGGGATGCGCATTGCCGGCATATATGATACACTCAGCCCATGGACAGCACGGACGATCGCATAACCGCCCTGGAAATCAAATTGGCCTACCTCGAGGATTTCATGAACAAAATCCAATCGGTTACGCTCGAACACGGCGCTGCCATCGAGAAACTGCGCGGCGAAACCCGCGCGATCCTGGACAAAATGGGCGATCTCGAGGACGCGGTTCAGGATATGCCGCACGTCCGGCCGCCCCATTATTGAGCAAGAAAGTAAAGATCCCATATTTCCGATTTGCCCTTGACCGTTGGAAGTAATGGGGGTATTCTGTGATTTATCAAAAATAATTGGAGATTTTTACCATATGGCAAAGATTCTCGTAGTTGAAGATGACGAATCTGTTTCTGAGCTGGTAAAAAGCGTTCTAGAGCTTGAAGGTTATTCCGTACAAACCGCGCCCAACGCAGATATCGCAAAAAAGCTGATCAAGGAAACGACTCCCGATCTCGCGATGATCGACATTATCCTGCCAGGCCAGGGCGGCATGGACCTCATCCTCGAGCTCCATACGATCCGGCCCCAACTCGGCATCGTGATCACTTCCGGAAAGATCGACATGACCAAGTCCACCTTCAAGGTTCTGGCCCATCAGTTCGGCGTCGTTTCGATCCTTCCAAAGCCGTTTACGGTCGAAGAACTCATCACGACCGTGAAGGAAGCGCTCGCCGGGACATCTCCCGCATAATAATCGATCCCGCGACCGCCACGTTCAGCGAATCCACGTCGCCCGAGACCGGTATCATGACCGCCCGGGCGCACTGACGCCTCCAATCCGGCGCTATGCCGTCATGCTCGTTTCCGAGGACGACGCAAACCTTTCCCGCGCCCGAACCCTCCCATTCATCCACTCCCATGGCGCCCTCCTCCAGGGCTGCCGCAACTACCTCGACGCCTCCTTCCGACCACCGTGAAAGGGACTCGGGGCCGCCTCGAAGCAGCCGCAGGGCATAGGACGCCCCCATGGACGAGCGGAGGGCTTTCCGGTTGAAGGGATCGAGGCATTCCGGTCCCAAGAGCGCCGTGCGGAAGCCGAAGGCAAGGGCCGAGCGGAGGAGCGTCCCGAGGTTGCCGGGATCCGTGATTTTCGGCAAGGCGAGGGCCAGGCCCGCGGGCGCGGGCAGTTCCGCGGCGTCGGGTACGGGGGGCCGCCGCACGTGGGCGAGCATGCCCCGATGGAAGTTATAGCCCGCCTCAGCCGAGAGTCCCCCCGCGTCCAGTATCTTGGCGCGGGGAAACAGGGCGCGGGCCTCCCCGGCAGCCGCGGAATCCGCGAAAAGCCTCACGATCTCGAGGCCCGCCTCGGCGGCCCGGCTCACGAGAAGCCTGCCCTCCGCGGCGAAAAGCCCTTCTGAGCGGAGTTCCGCGTCCCTCGCGGCGACGTCAGGCATCCGCCGCGCCGCTTCCGCCCGGCGGGACCATATGCACGTCGACCTGGGGGAAGGGAATTGAGACGCCCTCGGCGCGGAAGCGTTCCGACACCTCGATCATCATGGAATTCTTGAGGTCCAGGAAGGTTTCCTTCGCGCCCCAGACGCCGAAGATGACGTCGATGCTCGAGGAAGAGAAGGAGTCGAAAATCATGATGGGCGCGGGTTCCGCGACTGCGAAGGGATTATGCCCGGCGATATCCCGGAGAATGGCCTCCACCTTACGCAGATCGGTGCCGTAGGCCACGCCGACCCGGAGGTCGAAACGGCGCACGGTGTAATGGGTCATGTTCACGAGGTTGGTCTTGATGATCGTCTCGTTCGGGATCCGCACGAGGCGGTTGTCGAAGGTACGAAGGCGAACGGAAAGGAGATCGAAGGTCTCGACGATGCCGACCACCGAATCGACCTGAAGGACGTCCCCGATCTGGAAGGCCCGCTCGGTCATCACGAAGAGCCCGGAGATCACGTTGGACACCGAGGTTTGGGCCGCGAAGCCCACCGCCACGCCGGCGATGCCGGCGGCGCCGAGTAAGGCCGAGAAATTGATGCCCAGGCGGTTGAAGACCGTCATGACGATCACGACGACCGCCGTGTAATCGATCGCCTTCTTGATAAGATACCGGATTTGCTCGGTCAGCCGCGTGCCGATTAGGCGCATCACGAGGGAACGAAGGAACTTGAACGCGACCCATACGATAACGATGGTCAGGAGCAGCCAAACGAAGTCGGTAAGGCGCCCCTGGGTCACGAATTCGGAAACGGTCGAGACGATTTGGGAAAACAGCTCTTTCATGGGGTTAATTATACAGAAAAAAGGGGAGGCCGGCCAACGCCGCCCTCCCCTTCCATTCGCGAAAACGTTCCGAACCGCTTAACGGAACAGCCGCTTGATCTGATCCGGATAAAGCGAATCGAGCTTGTAGCGCATTATCTCCTGCTTTGCCGAGAGCTCCACGCCTACCTCGAAGGGTTTGGCAAGCAGCTCGATGCGGTTGATCCTCTCGAACATCTTGAAGCCGTTCTTCGCGCTGACGAGCTCGGCCACCTCGATTTCATAGAGGCGCTTGACCGGCTCGGCGGCGAGGAGCGCGTCAAAGTCCGACGAGTCGAGCTGGTTATCCTTGGCCCAGGAAGCCAGCTCGTCGCGGTTCACCACGACGAGGGCGCCCAGGAAGCGCTGGTCCTGCCCGAGCACTACGGACTGGGCGATGAACCTCGATTCGTTTATTTTCATCTCGATCGGCGCGGGCTCGATATTCTCGCCGCCGCGAAGCACGATCGTGTCCTTCTTCCTGCCCCGCAGGATCAGCTCGCCCCGCCAGGTCTTCAGGCCCAGGTCGCCCGTGTCGAGCCAGCCGTCGGGGGAAAGGACCTTCGCGGTCAGCTCGGGCTTCCGGTAATAGCCGTCCATCACGTTGCCGCCCTTGACGAGGACCGTGCCCTTCACGCCGCAGGGGACTTCCCGGCCTTCCTCGTCCACGATCTTGACCTCGTCGCAGGGAAGCGGGGTGCCGATGGTCCCGAATACCGATTTGGCGAAGTGGCGGACCGCGACGACCGGCGCGGTTTCCGTAAGGCCGTAGCCCTCCACTACCAGGATGCCGACGGCGGAGAAGAATTCGTCGATATTGGGCGGAAGCGCGCCGCCGCCGGACACGCCGCCGTCGAAGGAGTTACCGAGCTTTGCCCGGATTTTCCGGAACACGATGGCGTCCCCGAGGGCGCACAGGGGCCAAAGGAGAATCGCCGGAAGCAGGCTGATCAGGAAGGCCGAAATACGCTCGGCCGGGCTGAACCAGGGGTAGCGGCCGTTAAGGCCGCGGACCGCGCGGACGCGGAGTTTCGCGGTCTCGACGAAAAAGTTGAACAGCACCCATGTAACCCCGCCGGTCTTCCGCATGGTCCGGTAAATTCCGTCATACACCGATTCCCAGATCCTGGGGACCGAGGGGAAGAGATGGGGATTCGTCTTCGTGAAGTCCCCGAGAAGCACGCTGCCGATCGGCTTGGAGTACACGATCGAGGTCGCGCCGCTGAGCATCACGTATTCGCACATGCGCTCGAAGGAATGCCATACGGGCAGGACCGAAAGCGCCCTGTGACCCGGCTTTACGGGAATGCGTACGGTCAGCTCGGGAAGCTGGCAGAGGAAATTCGAGTGGCGGAGCATGACGCCCTTCGGCTCTCCCGTCGTGCCGGAAGTAAAGATGACCGTGGCGAGTTCGGCTTCGCTACCCTTGTCGAGTTCGGCCTCGGCGTCCCCGGGACGCGAGGCGGCCCACGCGCGGCCGCTCTCGTTGAATTCGGCGAAATCCCGAGCCTTGACGCCCGTGGCTTCCAGCGCCCGGGCGGTTTCCTCCGAGGGGGGGTCGAAGAAGACGGCGGTTTTCAGGTCGGGCAGGGATTCGCGCTGCTCGAGGAGCTTTCTGCCCTGGGCGTCGTTCTCGAGAAACACGGTGGCGCATCCCGAAAAGGAGAGGATGTAGGAGATCTCCCTGGCGGTAGCGTCGCAGCCCCGCGGAACGTCGGCGGCGCCGATCGCCATGACGGACAGGCTGGTCTGAAACCATTCCGGACGGTTGTCGGAAATGATGCCGATGCGGTCGCCCCTCGCGTGCCCGTTCGCGAGAAGGGCCGCCGAGAGGTCGAGTACCGAGGCGAAAAGCTCACGGTAAAGTATTGGGCTGAAGTCGCCGTTGGGCGCGCGAAAGTACTGGGCCGGAAGGTCAGGATAGGCGCCGGCGATGCGCTTCAGCAGTTGGGGAATCGTATGATCCATGGATTACAAAATATCATGAGATGTCATTTTGCGCAAGTTTCGCCCTTTACCCGGGAATTCGGTATACTGTAGGCATGACAGAAACGCGTAACAAGCCGAAAATCGGCATTACCACGGGCGACCCGGCCGGAATCGGGCCGGAAATCGTCGCGAAAACCCTTCTCGACAAGGAAGTACTCGAACTTTGCGAGCCCGTCATCTTCGGCCCGACGGACGCCCGGGAAATCGCCGGGCTGGGAATCAGTCTCGGCGAGATATCGGCGGAAGGCGGGAGGATCGCCTTCGATTCGATAGAACGCGCCGTATCCGCGGCCCTTTCCGGGGAAGTGGACGCGATCGCGACCGCGCCTATCAACAAGGAAAGCCTTCGCGCGGCTAACGTTCCCTATATCGGCCACACGGAAATCCTCGCGGGGCTAACGAAGAGCGAGGATCCCCTCACCCTTTTCGAGACCCTGGGGCTCCGGACCTTCTTTCTCTCGAGGCACGTCTCGCTCCGCCAAGCCTGCGACCTCGTGACGGAAGAACGGGTGTACCGGTATATCGCGCGCTCCATCCTCGCGCTCAGGGACGACCTCGGTATCGAGGATCCGCTCCTCGCCGTCGCGGGGCTCAACCCCCATTGCGGGGAACACGGCCTCTTCGGGAACGAGGAAGAGGGGGTCGAGGCCGCGATCGCCCGGGCGAGGGCCGACGGCCTCCGGGTGGCGGGGCCCATAGGCGCCGACTCGGTATTCCACCTGGCGAAGATCGGCCGCTTCGACGCGGTGCTCTCCCTTTACCACGACCAGGGGCACATCGCCTGCAAGACCCTCGACTTCGAGCGAACCATCTCGCTGACCCTCGGACTGCCCTTCCTCCGCACCAGCGTCGACCACGGCACCGCCTTCGATATCGCGGGGAAGGGAACGGCGAGCGCCGTCAGCATGATCGAGGCGGTGAAGGTCGCGGCCCGGTACGCCAGGGCGTAAGGGATCGCCGGCTAGAACTGCTTCCGGTATTCCCCGGGGGATATGCCGGTATTTTCCTTGAAGGTCTTCATGAAATACTTCACGTCGCCGAATCCCGCGTTCTGGGCAACCTCGTAGACCTTGTAGCAGCCTTTTTCGAGGAGGCGCTTCGCCTCGGCGATGCGCAGGTTCTTGAGATAATCGTTGAAGTTGATGCCCGTGTGCTCCTTGAACTTCTCCGAGAAATAGGTGTAGTTCACCGACACGTGGTTGGCCACGACGGTCATGTTGATATCCTCGGTGAAGTGCGCCCGGATGTACTCGAGGGCGTCGTTGATGAAGGGGAAGTCCATGTGCCCCTTCCGGAGGATAGTGTCGAGATAGAGGACGAAGTCGCCGACCGCCGCGCGGTAATCCTCCACGGCCCGGAACTGGAACACGTTCTCCAGCATGATTCCCTTCAGCATGAGGTACGCGTCGGACTCGACCTGCTCCCGGTATTTCCGGAGGAACACGGAATCGAGGAATTCCCGGACCGCGAGGAGGCCACGCGCGGCCTCCCGAGGGGAAAGGGACCGGAAATCGAAAAGCGCGTCGAGGCTTTCCGACAGGCCGGCGGTGTTTCCGGTTCCGGGAAACATCGCGAGCTTCTGCACCGTGGACTCGAATCCCGCCCGGGGGG
>QKCE01000113.1 GCA_003245785.1 Spirochaetales bacterium
GACGGCTCCGCGGGATGGATGCTCGCGGCGAGTTACGCCCTGTCGGGCCACAGGCAAACCGCGGCGGAAATCTCGGGGAACCTCGTCACCTGGCCGGGTTCCTACCGGGACACCGGCCGCAACTGGGGCTCCGACCTCAGGGACGCCTCGGTGGCGCTCCGCTGCCTCGCCGACCTCGGCGACTCCGGCCGCGCGGTAGATCTCGTCTCCCGGGTCGCCCAGCGCTTCGCCGACCGGCGATGGTACTCCACCCAGGAAACCTCCTGGATGGTCATGGCCCTCGCGCCCTGGTATAACAAGACCGACGCGACCCCGGCCTCCTGGACCATCGACTGGGACAAGGGAACCAGGCAGGGCTCGGTGACCCGGGGCTCCTACGTCGAAAACCTCGAGGCCTTCGAGTCGCCGACCCAGACGGTGATCGTCAGGAACACCGGGACCAAGGCCCTCTACGGGCGGGTCACGACCCGGGGCATGCTGCCGGCGGGACAGGAAAGCGAGATCTCCGACGGGCTCTCCCTCGCGGTAACCTATCTCGACGCGAGAGGTTCCCCGATCCGCCTTTCCTCCATCGCCCTCGGCGATTCCTTCACGGTCAGGGTGTCGGTCTCCAATTCCCGGCGCGACAAGATCGAGAATATCGCCCTCACGGTCCCGATTCCCACCTGCTGGGAATTCGGTAACGCCCGGGGCGGGGACGCGGGGGATTCCGAAAGCGGGAAAGAGTCGGGCGATTCCGCCTACGACTGGCGGGACGTGAGGGATACGGAGATTTCGACCTACCTTTCCCTCGCCCGGAACGAGACGAAAACCTATACCTTCCACGCGACCCAAGCATACTCGGGCGACTACTACGTGCCCGCGATCCGGGCCGAGGCGATGTACGACGCCTCCGCCCAGGCGGTGGTTCCCGGGGAGTTCCTGCGCGGCGCCGACCATTGACCGCCTTTGACCGATTCGGCGGGCCCGCGTCTCGCGGGCTCCGCCGCCTTCCCCTGGGGGCGATCGCCCTGTGCGCCTTACTCGGCACGGCGCTTTTCGCCCTGACGCTCCTCGCGCCCCCCCGGAGGACGGCGCCCCTTTCCGTCGCGATCCGCGACAGGGACGGTGTCCTTCTCGGGGCCTCGGTGGCCGCGGACGGCCAGTGGAGGTTTCCCGCGGGACCCGACGTCCCGGAAACTTTTGCCCGCTGCCTCGTCGCCTTCGAGGACCGCAGGTTTTACCTGCATCCGGGAATCGATCCCCTGGCCCTCGCCCGCGCCCTCGTCCAGGATATCCGGGCGGGGCGGGTGGTATCCGGGGGCTCTACCATCACCATGCAGACCGTTCGCCTCATCTCGGGGAATCCGCCCCGCACGGTGGCCGAAAAGGTCAGGGAAGCCTTTCTCGCCCTCCTCCTCGAGGCACGCTACACCAAACGGGAGATCCTGGCCCTTTACGCCGAAAACGCGCCCTTCGGGGGGAACGTAGTAGGGCTCGAGGCCGCCTCCTGGCGGTATTTCAACCGCTCCCCCGAATCGCTTACCCTCGCCGAGGCGGCTACCCTGGCGGTACTCCCGAACCAGCCCGCCCTCGTGCACCCAGCCGCGAGGGACGAAGCCAACCGCGAGCGGCTCGGCCAAAAGCGGGACCGTCTCCTCGCGCGCCTGTTGGCGGACGGGAAAATCGCCGAAGGGACGTACCGGCTTTCCCTCGAGGAACCGCTCCCGGAAAAGCCCTGGCCCCTTCCGAGGCTCGCGCCCCATTATCTCGACAGGGTCCGGGAAACCGGCGGCGGCCCCGATACGACTCTGGACCGAGCCCTCCAAACCGGGGTTACCGCCATCCTCGAGCGCTGGTCCTCCCGCCTGGCGGGCAGCGGCATACGAAACGCCGGAGCCGTGGTCATCGACACCAAAACGGGGGACTTCCTCGCCTACGTGGGGAATACGGGGCTCGACCGGGAGGGCGACCACGCCGCCGAGGTGGACATGGTCCGCGCGAGGCGAAGCACGGGTAGCCTCCTGAAGCCCTTCCTCTACGGGGCACTCCTCGACGCGGGCCTCATTCTCCCGCGCCAGCTCGTGGTGGACATCCCCACCCGGATCGGCAGCTACAGGCCCGAGAACAACGTGCCCGTGTACCAGGGCGTGGTCCGGGCCGACCAAGCCCTTTCCAGGTCGCTGAACGTGCCCGCGGTCCGCGAACTTAGGGAATACGGGATCGCCCCCTTCCTCGACCTGCTCCGCGCGTCGGGCTTTACCACCTTTACCCGCGCGGCCGACGAGTACGGGCTTCCCCTCATATTGGGCGGGGGCGAGTGCGAGATGGAGGAAATGGCCCGGGCCTACGCGTCCCTCATGAACCGCGCGGCGGGATACCGACCATCGGGCCGCGGACCCGTTTCGCTCTCCGAATCGCCCCTCTCCCGGGGCGCCGCGTGGCTCGCCCTCAGAGCCCTCGTCGCGGGCACCCGGCCGGAGGAGGAATCCCTGTGGGAATCCTGGGCCTCGGCCCGGAACATCGCCTGGAAAACCGGCACCAGTTACGGAAACCGCGACGCCTGGGCCATGGGAACCACCCCGGACTTTACCGTGGGCGTGTGGGTCGGGAACGCGACCGGCGAGGGCCGGCCCGAACTCAAGAGCGCGACCACCGCGGCGCCCATCCTTTTCGAGATTTTCTCGCGACTTCCCGCGACGGGATGGCCCGCCGAGCCGGAAGCCGAACTCGCCCGCGTTACCGTCTGCTCGAAAAGCGGGTACCTCGCCGGTCCGTCCTGCGCCGAAACCGAGATCGCGCTCAAGCCGAGGGACGCCCCTTCGGGCGATCCCTGCCCCTGGTGCCGGCCCGTCTCGTATACCCCCGACGGCCGTTGGCGGGCGACCGCCTCGGACCTCGCGGAATCCTGGCCGGGGGAGCTCCCCCTCGTGAGAAACGAATTCGTCCTCCCGCCGACCCTCGAATGGTGGTACGCGCGCCACGCCGTGAATTACCGAAAACTCCCGCCCTGGATCCCGGGGCACAAAGGCGACTCGGCTTCCGGGGACCTTTCCATCGCCTTCCCCGAGGAAGGCACGAACGCCTTCATTCCGGTGGAGCTCGACGGGACGCCCGGCGCGATCATACTTCAGGCCGTGAGCCGGCAGCGGGGAGCCGTGCTCTATTGGGATCTCGACGGCGACTACCTCGGCGAAACCCGGGAATACCACGAGTTTTCCGTGCGGCCCGCCCCGGGAAGGCACGTGCTCACCGTCACCGATTCGGGGGGGAGAAGCGTCACGCGGGCCTTCACTGTCCTCGGTACGGACGACTAGGTAGGGGACCGTGGCCATCGGCCAAATAAAACGCCCGTCGACGATTCGACGGGCGTTTTGTATCGCTTAGCGCAGGGCTTTCGTTTTTACGCGGTTACCTTCGGCTTACGGCCGCGTTTCGGCTTTTCCGCCGGGGCTTCCGGCTCGGCCTTTTTCGCGGGCCTTCCCCGCTTCGGCTTCCCCGCCGTCGCCGCACCGGGCGCCGTCGCCTTCGCGTGTTTCGCGGGTTTTTCCGGCGCGGCTTGTTCGTCCTTCTTTCCGAAAATCGGTAGCAGCGCCTTCTTTTCCTTCGGGGACCCGCCGCCGGGCGCCCCCCTGGCCTTACGCGCGGCACCTCTCGGGGGCGGGAACGCGAGGGCGATCACCTCTTCCATCCGGCTCACCGGGTGGAAATCGATGCCCTTGCGCACGTGCTCGGGAATCTCGTCCAGGTCGCGCAGGTTCGCGTGGGGAATGATTATGTCCTTCACGCCGTTTCGCCGCGCCGCGACGGTCTTTTCCTTGAGGCCGCCGATGGGCAGCACCTGACCGGTAAGCGAGAGCTCCCCGGTCATCGCGAGGTCGGGCCTGATCGCCCTCCCCTCTATCAGGGAAAGGAGGGCCGTCGCCATGGTGATACCGGCCGACGGGCCGTCCTTCGGGGTGGCACCCTCGGGGATATGGAGGTGCACGAGCCTGGTTTCGTACCAGTCCTTCGCGACGATCTCCTTTTCGGTTACGTAATGCTTGACCCAGGACCAGGCGATCGAGGCGGATTCCTTCATCACGTCGCCCATCTGTCCCGTCAGGCTGAATCCTTCCTTACCGGGGTTCGAGATCGCCTCGATGATGAGGGTGTCGCCGCCCATGCTCGTCCACGCGAGGCCCACGGAGGTTCCCGGCATGTCGGCCTTCTTGCCCTCGCCCTCGCGGAAAATTGGCTTCCCGAGCATCTTCTCGATCAAGGCAGGGTCGGGGGCGACCTTCTCGCCCTTTTTCTTCTCGCCGAAGACGACCTCGGTGGCGATCTTGCGGTGGATCTTGTCGAGGTTCTTCTCGAAATTTCGCACCCCGGCCTCGCGGGCGTAGGAGTTGGCGATAAAAAGGAGCGACTGGTTCGAGTATTTCACCTGGCCCTTGCCGAGGCCGTTTTTATCGAGGCTCCGGGGAATCAGGTATTTTTTGGCGATCTCGAGCTTTTCCGTGTCGATGTACCCGGAAAGCTGGATCACCTCGGCGCGGTCCATCAGCGGCCCGGGGATCGAGTCCAGGGTATTCGCCGTGAGGATGAAAAGGATGTTCGAGAGGTCGAAGGGCAGGTCGAGGTAATGGTCGCGGAAGGCGACGTTCTGCTCGGGGTCGAGCACCTCGAGGAGCGCGCTGGAGGGATCCCCCTGGTAGCTCACGCCCATCTTGTCCACCTCGTCTATCATGAACACCGGGGCCTTGCTCTTCACGATCTTGAGTCCCTGGATGATCTTGCCCGGCATGGCGCCGATATAGGTGCGCCGGTGCCCCTTGATCTCCGCCTCGTCGCGCATGCCGCCCACGGAGAACCGGAAAAAGGGCTTCCCCATGGCCCGGGCGATGGAGCGGCCCACGCTGGTCTTGCCGACGCCGGGGGGCCCCACGAGGAGGATGATCGAGCCCTTCGTGTCGTTCTTGAGCTTCCTGACCGCGAGGTACTCGATGATTCTCTTCTTCACGTCGACGAGCCCGTAGTGGTCGCCGTCGAGGACGCCCTTCGCCTCGCCCAAGTCGTAGGATTCCTTCGCCGGCTCTTCCCAGGGAAGGTTCACGATGGTCTCGAGGTAATTGCGCGTCACGATGTACTCGCCGGAGTTGGTGTCCATGAGGGCGAACTTCTCGAGCTCGTTCTCCACGGCTTCCTTGATCTCGCCCTCGAACTTGAGCGCGTCGATCCTCTCCTTGAACTTCTGGTAGTCCGAGCTCTTGGCGTCGGTGGTCATGCCGAGCTCTTCCTTGATGGTCTTCAGCTCCTCGCGGAGGAAATACTCCCGCTGGTTTTTCTCGATGCGGTTGTTGATCTCGTTCTGGATCTTCTTCTGCACCCGCAGGAGTTCCTGCTCCTTCTTGATGAATACGAGCACCTGCTCCATGCGCTGGCGCACGTTCTGGATCTCGAGAATGCGCTGCTGGTCCTGCTTCTCGATATTGAGGATGCTCGCGATGAAGTCCGCGATCTTGCCCGGATGGTCGATATTGATCATGTTCAGGCGCATTTCCTCGGAGAAGAGCGGGTTGTTCTCGGAGATTTCCTTCATCTCGCCGATGAGCGCGCGGGTGAGCGCCTTGACCTCGAAGGTTTCGGATTCCTCGTCCTCGAGATAGTCGACGATCGCGATCATCGGGCCGCGCTCGCTCACGGTCTTTCGGACCCGGAAACGCTTCAGGGTAGAGATGAAAATGTTCACCCCGCCGTCGGGAAGGTTGATTTTCTTGATTATCCGGGAAACGGTCCCGACCTGGCTGAGATCGGAAACCCCCGGGGAGTCCACGTCGTCGCGAACCATGCAAATACCGACGAACCCGTCGCCGGAGTAGGCCTCCTCCACCACCTTCACGTCGTCGGGATTGTTGATCATCACGGGCGTGAAAATGCCGGGGAATATCGGGCGTCCCATCAGGGGGATCAGGAAAAGCTTGTTCGGCAGCAATTGCTCAATGGGCACAATGGTTTGTTCAGGCATATTTTTAATATCACCAAAACGGGGGGAAATGTCAAACGGAAGCGCGGGGGGACACGCGCCGCGGCCGGTCGGGCCGAAGCGGCGCCTCCCGGGCCGGTCGGCATTCGTTTGCGCCGGCGGGCCTTTCGTGATACCATGAAGCCGGACTCAAGGCAATCGCGATTCAGGAGAACGTCATGGAACAAGCGCAGCCCTATCGGCGCCCCAGCTGGGACGAGTATTTCATGGAAGTATGCCAGGCCATCGCCAAGCGGGCGACCTGCGACCGCGGCAGGTCGGGATGCGTGATAGCCCGGGACAACCAGATCCTCGCGACGGGATACGTGGGATCCCCGAAGGGCCTCGCCCATTGCGACGAGGTCGGCCACCAGTTCAAGAAGGTCACCCACGAGGACGGCACCGTCACCCAGCATTGCACGCGCACGGTGCACGCCGAGCAAAACGCGATCTGCCAGGCGGCCCGGCGCGGCGTCCCCCTCGACGGGGCCACCCTCTACTGCCGCATGACCCCCTGCCGCACCTGCGCGATGCTCATCATCAACTGCGGGATCGTGAGGGTCGTCGCGGAACGGAAATACCACGACTCCGCGGACACCGTCTCGATGTTCGAGCAGGCCGGGGTGAGGCTGGAGCATGCGCACGACGAGGTGCAAAAGTACGACAAGCAATAAGCGAAAAGGCCCGCCCGGGCGTCCGGGCGGGCCTTCCTTTTTATACTCAGGCGAGAGTATCCAGGAGCCAGGACTTGAGCGCCCCGTAATCGTTCGGGATGGGCTCTGAGCGGTCCGGCAGGTGCGTCACCTTCTCCAGGCGTTCCGGCATGGAAGGTTCCCGCCCGATCGCCCGGTGGACCGTCTCGCCGAACTTGGCGGGATGGGCCGTTTCAAGGATAAGCCCCACGCATTTCCTGTCCGCGCAGTCCCTCGCCCACTCCGGGGCGGTCGCGACGGAACCGGTCAGGCCGGGCTTCTCCGGGGGAACCGTCTTTCCGGCCAACAGGGAAGCCATGGCGCCGGATCGGGCGTCGTCCCAGGCCTTCCAGGCGACGGCCCCGTGGGGGTCTATGATGTATCCCGTTCGGGCGTTGCATTGCCTGATCGCTTCCATGGTGCCCTCGTCGTCGAGCCAGTACCCGGCGATCTGCCGCCTCGCCTCCTCGACGGTGTAGAAGGCGTTCATGCGCTCCCAGTTGCTCGGCGCCCCCACGTCCATGGCGTTCGAGAGGGTGGACACCGAGGGCCGCGCGCGGTAATCCCCGCTCGCGAGCCAGTCCGGCACGGTCCGGTTCGAGTTGGTGGCGGCGATGAACCCACGGATCGGCGCGCCCATCTTCCGGGCAATGAGGCCCGAGGTGAGGTTGCCGAAATTTCCCGAGGGGACGGTCACGATCAGCGAGGGGGAATCGATGTCGTTGTCGTAGCGGCCCCTGTCCCTGATAAGGAGGGAGCCGTAGGTATAATAGAAGGATTGGGGCAGGAGCCTCGAGATGTTGATGGAGTTGGCGGAGGAAAGCCGGAGCTTGCCGCGTAGCGACTCGTCGGTAAAGGCGGTCTTCACGAGGCGCTGGCAGTCGTCGAAGGTACCGTCCACCGAGAGGGCGCGGACGTTGCCGTCGAAGGTGGAAAGCTGCTTTTCCTGAAGGGGGGAAATCTTGCCCCGGGGATAGAGGATCGTCACGTCGATCCCGGGAACCCCGTGAAAGGCGCTACCCACCGCGCTGCCCGTGTCGCCGGAGGTCGCGACGAGTATATGGAGTGAATCGTCCTCGTCACGGTTGAAATACGCCATGACCCGGGCCATGAAACGGGCGCCGAAGTCCTTGAACGCGCAGGTTGGGCCGTGGAAGAGCTCGAGCACGTAGGTAGTGGGGTCTATCGGGGCGATCGGCGCGGTAAAGGGATACGCGTCGACGATGATGGCCATGAGCTCGTCTTCCGGGATCTCGTCCCCCACGAAGGGCTTCGCGGTCTCTATCGCGATATCGCGGAACGAAGGCGCGAGGTTTCTCGATAGAAACGACTTCGGCAGGCTCGGTATCTCGTCCGGCATGTAAAGGCCGCCGGTCGCAGGGTCCATTCCCTGCAGTACCGCGGTGCGGAACGAAACGCGCCTGGAGGGATCGCGGGTATCATGGTAGTTCATGTCTCACTATATCATACACGGCTCGCCTCGGGCAACGGAAAAGGAAATATGCTATACTCAAGGGCATGGAACCAATCAACCGATATCTCGACGCCGCGATCCTGAAGCCGGAACTCACCCGGGAAGAGGCCATCGCCGCCATCGAGGAAAGCGTTAAGTGGAAGACGAAGACCGTGTGCGTCAGGCCCTGCGACATCGCCCTCGCGAAGTCGATGTGCGCGGGAACCGAGACCGGCGTGAGCTGCGTGCTCGCCTTCCCCCACGGCTGCACCACCACCTCGGTCAAGGCCTTCGAGGCGAAGGAATACGTCGCCCTGGGGGTAGACGAGATCGACATGGTGGCCAATTACGGCATGATCCGGTCCGCCCAGTGGGAATACGTGGAAGCCGATATCCGGGCGGTGGCCGAGGTGTGCCGGGCCGCGAAGGTACCCCTCAAGGTGATCTTCGAGACCTGCCACCTCACCCCCGGGGAAATCGCGAAAACCACCGAGATATGCGTGGCGGCGGGGGCCGATTTCGTGAAGACATCCACCGGCTTCTCCTCCGGAGGCGCGACCGAGGACGCGGTACG
Source organism: Spirochaetales bacterium (assembly GCA_003245785.1). GTDB lineage: Bacteria > Spirochaetota > Spirochaetia > Treponematales > Treponemataceae > Teretinema. Next base: position 8,703 of record QKCE01000113.1, read on the forward strand.
GGTAATGCTCGATACGGCCAGGGGCCGGATAAAGGTAAAGCCTTCCGGCGGCATCCGCACGCGGGAGCAGGCGATCCGGTACGTGGAAATGGGCGCCCACAGGCTCGGGACGAATTATACGGCGAGCGAAACCCTCGTGACCGGCTCTTCGGGTACGGGCGCGCCGCCCGACGCTTCGAAGTCCGCCTACTGACCGCGCTGGCCGCTCAGACTATTTTTTCGCAGGAGTCCCGGATCAAGAGCTGAGCCGGGATGGTGATGAGGGGGGGAAGGTCTTCTCCCCCCATTTTTTTCAGGAGCATGCGCGCGGCGATGGTGCCGATTTCCTCGGTATTCTGCCACATCGTGGTAAGCCGCGGCGTGATGTACTGGCCGATCTCGTCGCCGTCGAAACCGATGATGGACACGTCGCCGGGGATCGAGATGCCCGCGTCTTCCAGCGCGAGCTTTACGCCGCAGGCGAGGGTATCGTTCGAGGCGAACACCGCGCTGAACTTTACGCCCCTCTTGAGCAGCCTCTTCATGGCCTCGTAACCCGCCTCGCCGTGCCAGAAGAGGGACTCCTCCACCCTGTCGTCGGTATACTCTATCCCGTTCGCGACGAGGCAATCGCGGTAACCCTGCCAGCGTTCGTCGGCGGCGGGGGCGGTGATCCGCCTCGGCCCGGAGACGTACACGATATCGCGGTGCCCGAGCCCGATGAGGTATTGGACGGCCTCGTAGGCGCCCTTCACGTTCTCGGTCACGATGGTGCTGATACCCCTGATTGGCTCGTTCGCCGACACGCAGGGCCGGCCGGACTGGGCGAGCCGGAGCACTTCCTCGTCCCCGGGTACCGGGTTCATGACGAGCACGCCGTCGACGTTCCGGTAGTCGCAGTGCTCCACGTAGGACATCTGGCGGGGCCCGAGGGTGCGCGAGAGGAACAGGAGATCGTAGCCCGCGTTCTCGATTATTTTCCTGAAGCTGTTGAGGATGTCGCTGAACAGCGGATGCTTGAAGCCCTTCAGCATGTAATAATCCTCGTAGATGACCCCGATCAGGTTGGAGCGGTTCGTCGTAAGCGCCCGCGCCGTCATGTTCGGGGTATATCCCATTTCCTCGGCGGTCTTGAGAATCAGGTTACGGGTCGCGACGCTCAGGCCACCGGTCCCGTTGAGGGCCCGCGAGACGGTGGGGGGCGAGAAGCCGGTCCGTTTGGCGATGTCGTAAATCGTAACCATGATTCCTTTAGGCCTTATAGCTGAAATACTCGAAATCGGCGACGGCCGAAAGCGACTGGGTGTCCACGCAGAAAATACCCACGAAGGCGCCGGTGAACCCAAGCCCGCCGAACTCGTCCGAAAGCACCGAGGCGTCGAGGACGGGGCGCAGTATAATCCAGTTTTCCCCGTCGAGGGAATACCTGAAGCGCCCGGTCGGGCCGTTCGAGGAGACGCCCAGCCATACGGGACCCTCGGCGGGAAGGTAAATGTCGTCGCTCCTCGCGAAGGCGCCGGCGATCATCGTCACGACGTTGAGGGTCCGCCTGGTCTCGCCGTCGTTTCTGGATACCGACAGCAAATACTGGCAGTCCTCGTCGTAGCGCCAGCAAAGGCCCGCGTAATGCTGAAACGAAACCGGGTCGATCTCGAGCCTGGTTTCCGCCTCGAAAGCGAAGTGGGCCTGCCGCCGGGCGAGAAGGGTTTGGCAGTATCGGGACACGGGCGACTGGGCGCCCCTCAGGCGAAGGTAACCCGGCCTCTCGGTGAGCGAGTACCTGGAGGGATCCCGCTGGATCCGCAGGCTTTTGAAGTCGACCGAAAGGGGGCCCTTGTCGAACCGATAGGTGACGGAGGGATTCGCCGGGGCGATTACGCCGTCCGGTCCCGCCGCCTCGCGGCTTTCCGCGGTTATCACCGGCGGCTCGAAGGTTTCCGCGGGCCAGTTCACGACGCGTCCGCCCTCGAGGATCGCCTTGCCCGCCGGGGGCTTCACCCAGGGCCAGTCGTCCTTCCACACGAGCTCGGCGATCCCGGTTTCCCGCCCCAGCGGGCAAAGTTCGGTCCCGGGCAGGGGCCTCCCGCAAAGAAAGGCGAGATAGGTCCTGCCGTCGGGGGTATCGCACCAGCTCGCGTGGCCGGCCTTCTGGATCTTCAATTCCGGATGGCCGTAGGACGAGATTAGCGGATTGTAGGGGTGAAGCTCGTAGGGACCGCCGATATTCCTCGAGCGGGCGACCGTTGCCGCATGCTCGTAGGTGGTACCCCCCTCGGCGGCGAGGACGTAATACCATCCGTTCCGCTTGTAGAGGTGAGGGCCTTCCACGAGGGAGATTTCGGAGCCCTTGAAGATCTTGCGAATTTCCCCGACGAGCCGTTTTTGCTTCGGGTCGTATTCCTGAAGGAGTATGCCCGAGAACTGGGCGTTCCCGGCCTCGCGGTAATCCCATTCCATGTTGACGAACCACTTGCGCCCGTCGTCGTCGTGAAACAGGGAAGGGTCGAAACCGGAAGAATTCATGTACACCGGGTCCGACCACGGCCCCTCGATGGAGGGGGCGGTCGTCAGGTAATTGGGAGTATCCTTCCAGGGTCCCGAGTTCCAGCTCCGCACGTTCGTGTAGATGAGCCAGAAAAGCCCGTCGGCCCAGGAAAGGCAGGGCGCCCAAATTCCGCACGACGCGGCCGCCCCGTCCATGTCGAGGAGGCGTTTTTCGTCGAGGGGAGACTTAACGCGTTCCCAATGGACGAGGTCCTTCGAGCGGTTGATCTCCACGCCCGGATACCATTCGAACGTGGAATTGGCGACGTAATACCAATCGCCCACCCTGAGGATGGAGGGATCGGCATGGAATCCCGTCAGGACGGGATTCATTGCCTTTAAACTCATACGAACCCCCGCTTATTCCTTCACGCCGCCCATGGTGATACCGGAAATGATGAACCGGGACATGAACGAGTAGAAGATCAGGATCGGCACTATCGATACGGCGATGCCGAGGTAGATTCCGCCGTACTCGGTACGGTAGATATCCCCGCGCAGCATCTGCACGAGCATCGGAAGGGTGTACTTCCTCGTGGTAGAGATAAGGACGAAGGGCGTGAAGAAGTTGTTCCAGGACCCGACGAAGGCGAATATCGCCTGGGCCGCCAGGGCCGGGCTCATGATGGGGAGCACGATCAGGTTGAAGGTGTAGAATTCGTTCGCCCCGTCGATCCGCGACGCGTCCACGAGGTCCATCGACAGTACCGAGGCGAGGTACTGCCGGATGAAGAGGACGGTCGCCGCGGCGGCCATGGCCGGCAGGATCAGCGGAATATAGTTGTCCAGGAGGTGCAGCATGGCCATGAACTTGTAAAACCCGATGAAAGAGAGGGACGCGGGCAGCATCATCACGAGGAGGATGAGCCCCCACATGAAACTGCGCCCGACAAACCTGTACACGTGGAGCCCATAGGCGGTCATCGCGGAAAAATACACGTTGATTACCGTCGCGCATACCGCGATGATCAGGCTGTTCCAGAAACCCTGCTGGATCAGGAAACCGCGGCTGGTCAGGGCGTGCCAGTTGTAGGCCATGTTCCCGCTCGGCAGGAGCGAAATACCCGAATTGATCTGTTCGGTAGACCGGGTCGCGTTCACGAGGAGCAGCCAAATGGGCACGATCGCGAGAAGCGCGAGGACGATCATCACCGCGTAGATGAAGAATTTCTTTACGACGTAGGTCGCCTTGTAGTTTTGCATCAGATACCCCCTTACCGAACCTTCTTGGGTTCGCTGCGGTCCTGCAGGAAGAAATAAATCACGAGGGCCAGGGCTATCGTGATCAGGAACACGCCGATGGAGATCGCCGCCGCGTACGCGTAATCGTTCACTCCCTGGAAGGCCATATTGTAGAGATACACGTTCGTCGTGCGTATCTTGAAGTCCGGCGCGCCGCGCATGTCCGTCAGCAGGAACGGGATCTCGAGCATCTGCATGCCGCCGATCATGTTCGTCACGAGGATGTAGAGCATCATGGGCCGGAGCATCGGGAGGGTAATGTACCAGGTCGTCTGCCGGCTACTCGCGCCGTCCACGACGGCGGACTCGTAGAGCGAGCTCGAGATGCTCGTGATTCCCGCCATCAGCATGATGACCGTATGGCCGTACCACATCCACCATTGGATGAACGCGACGATACCGCGGGACATGGTCACGTCGCGGAAGAAATTGAAGGCTTCCTGGATGGTCTTTCCGTCGCGAACGACGGTGGAATACTGGCCGAGTACCTCGTTGAGGAACCAGTTCACCGGTCCCAACGGGTACGCGAAGAGGCTACGGAAAAGCAAGGCCACGGACGCCGCGGTCAGGAGGTTCGGCATATAGATAATGGCCCGGAAGAAGGCCTTACCGGTCAGTTTCAGGCGGATATCGCTCAGCCAAATGGAAAGCAGCAGCGCGATTCCCAGCTGGGGCACGAAGTTCCAGCCCCATATGATGAACGTATTGCCCACGGCGCCCCAGAAATACTGGTCGTGGACGAGCTTGACGAAGTTCTTGAACCCGATGAAATGGAACGTGTTTTTCAGTCCCTTCAAATCGGTAAAAGACAGCGTAAACGTGTACACCGTCGGGTACAGGTTAAAGACGAGGAAGGCAATGATGAACGGAAGGACGAAGAAATATCCCCACCGGTTCGTTTTGGCCTCGCTACTCAACAATTTGCGACTCATCGGTTTCCCCTCTCTCTAAGTCGTTTCTTTACAAAAAAAGGTGCGGATCGGGCTTATCACCGTTTCCGCACCTTTTTTTACCTTAGGTCACTTTCTCCCGCGGGATCAGAGACCGAGCTGTGCGTTGACCTGGCTCTTGAAATCCTCAATGGCCTTGTCGCGGGTCTTCTCGCCGTTCTTGTAGGCGATGACCGCCTCGTTGAACAGGGCTTCGATCGCCTGGTCGGTGCCCTGGATGAGCTTTCCGTTGACGGTCTTGGCCATCTCGGCGAATTCGGCGTAGTGGTTCTGGCCGCCGAGGAAGGGCTCGGAGAAGGTGTCCTTGATCTTGTCGACCACGTTCATGTTGGACACGAAGTCGCCCTTGTCCTTGGCCCACTTCTCGAGGAAGCCGTCGTCGGAGGTCAGGTACTTGATGAAGTCCTTCGCGGCGGTGACGTTCTTGGTGCCCTTGTAGGCGCCGATCCAGGTGCCGCCCCACTGGTAGGGAGCGGGTCCGGGGATCATGGCCCAGTCGCCGGCGGTGTCGGGGGCGTTGGTCTTCAGGACGTAGTGGAGGCCCCAGGTCGGGAGCAGGTAGCTGAATACCTCAACGTCCTTGCCGGATTCGTCTTTCAGGGTGCCCTTCATGCCGGCGAACCAGCCTTCCTGCCACTGCTCGGCGCGGGCTTCGTAGCCCTTGTCGCGGAGGGTCTTGGACATATCCATGTAGGAAATCATGGCGGGATCGATCACGAGCTTGCCGTCCACGACCCAGGGATCCTTGCGGGCGCCCTTGTAGGGCATGAACATGTCGCCGGTGGAGGAAACGACGGTGCACTTTCCGCCGGACTTCTCCTTGAGGAGGGCCGCGGTTTCCATGAACTTGTCGAGGCTGGACATGTATTTCTGGACTTCGGCGGGATCATCGGTGCCGAGGTACTTCTTCGCGAGGCTGCGGCGGTAGAACATGGCGCCGGGAGTGGCCTGCCAGGACATGCCGTACACCTTTCCGTCGTAGGAACCGATTTCGATCGGGTAGGCGAGCTCTTTGCCCTTCACTTCCGCGGCGATATCGGAGATATCGAGGAGAAGGCCGGATTCCACGTACTTGCGCACGAAGGCGGCCTCGAGGGCGAATACGTCAGGGGCGCCCTGACCGGAAGCGAGAACCGGGTCCAGCTTGTTGGGGAACTGGTCGGTCGGGGTCATGGAATACTCGATCTGAACGTTCGGATGGGTCGGACCGTAGTAGTTGTCGACCATGTCTTTCAGCTCGTCGGTGAAGGACCAGACGACCAGCTTGCCGGAAGCCTCTTTCGGGGCGGCCGCTTCTTTCTTCGCGCATCCGCTCAGCAATACGACGGCGGCGGCGAAAACAATCAGTACCTTTTTCATACCTCTCTCCTCTCTTTGTATGACAACCGGTTGCCGTTTCGTTTTGGCAACCGGTTACCTTCTCTCGTTCACTCTAAACCTGCCTGGTTGATCCTGTCAAATAAAAAATTAAAAGATTAACCGGTTTATTTTTCCGAATTTCACCGCAGGGACCGTTCTTCGTTCCTGAGAACCATCCGGACGAATCGGCCCGAGGGGGAAAGCGCGTCGTCCGCCCATCCGCCCTTGGCGTCGCGGTCGGCGTTATAGGCGAGAAGGCCCGAGGCCTCGCCCTTGTTGTTGAGGGACCAGTTCGTCCAGGAAATGTTGCGTTTCCGCATCCACTTGAGCCATTCGAGGGATTCCTTCGGGAAGTAATCCCCGCCGCCGGTATTGAGGGTGGTGCCCCATTCGGTCACGAATATCGGAAGACCCGCAGCGAGAGCCCTGTCCGCCTTGGCCCGAAGCTCCTTTCCGTGGCTTCCCGCGTAAAAGTGGAGGGCGTACATGATGCCGGGACCGGCGTCCAGGGGATCGGCGGCGGCGATGTCCACGTCCTGGCTCCAGGTCGGGGTACCGACGATGATGAGGTTGTCCGGGTCCGTCGCCCGGATCGCGGCGATCACGCGCTCGGCGTAAGGCTTAATATTCCCGCCCCAGGTTACGCCCTCGCCGTTCGGCTCGTTGCAGATCTCGTAGATCAGGTTCGGCGTATCGCCCCACCGCCTCGCGACGTCGGAGAAAAACTCCACGGCCTCGTCGACGTGGAGGAGCGGATCATGGTCGCTCAGGACGTGCCAGTCGACGATGACGTACATGCCGGCTTCGATACAGGCGTCCACCGAGTCGTACACGCGGTTTCGGATAACCCGGTTCGAAAGGTAGCCCCCCTCGCCGAGATACATGGCGGCCCGCCAGAGCTGGGCGTTCCAGTCGTCGCGTAACCAGAGGAGCACCGCGGGATTCGCGTACTTGCCGTACCACTGGAGGCCATGGGAACTCACTCCCCGAAGCTGGACGGGCGTACCGTCGGCGGCGCAAAGGTCCGTGCCTTCCACGCGAAGCTGACCGTACCGCTCGACCACGGTCCGCCCTTCCCCGTCAACCGAGAGCCGCGAGTCTCCCGAAGGGACTGGTGACAGGCGGCGACGGATGTCGAGACCGAGAAGGACGGCGCACGCCAGGGCAGCAGTCGCGAGAATCGCCCAAAAGACGGGCCCAATCCGTTTCGTTTCCTTTATCGACATACGACTCCCCCTTTGCGCAAGCCGGGTTCAGTATATCACGCATTTTTGGATCAACGGAAATCGACGGTCTGGATATAGGTTTTTCGGTACTGAAGGGGGGACATGCCCGTGCATTTGCGGAAAATCCGGGAAAAGTGGAACTGGTTTTCGAAGCCGAACCACTCGGAGATATCGCCCACGGACTTGTCCGAGGACATAAGCAGGGCCGAGGCGCCCTCCACCTTGAGGCGGGTAAAATACTGATGGGGGGTCATGCGGACCTCGTCGCGGAATATCCGGATGAAATGCTCCTCCGACAGGCCGATCTTCCGCGCGATCTCCTCGACGGTCACCCGTTCGCGCACGGAGCGTTCCATGTAGGAAAGCGCCTTCTCCACGTGGTGCCGGTTCACGGTCGGGCTTACCCCGGGAGCCTGGGCGCGGACGAACCAGCGGTACAGGAAACTGCGGAGCAAATGGGCCGCCGATTCCCTGAGGGAAGGATCCCCGGAACGGGACATTTGCGAAAGGTCCTCGAACTGGAAGCGGAAATTGGGGTCGATGGAAAGCACGGTCTCCCGGGCCGCGAGGCTCCGCTCCAGGGAGAGCCGAAGCCGGGCGTCCGCCGGGCTCGGGTCGTCGGAAAAGGTGAACAGGAGGGCATACCACGAAAGGGGCCTGCTTTCCGGTTCCGGGACGATGGAGTGGAACTCCCGGGGCCCGGAAAGGAAGAGCTGTCCCGGCGAGACGGGATACCTCGTACGGTTGCACTGGAATACCCCGACCCCTTCGAGAAAAAAGTGCAGCTCGAATTCGGCCTGCCCGTGGGCATGGTAGCGGCCGTGCCAGGAAATGCGCTCGCCTCCCGCCAGGCGGTACACGAATACCGAATCGAGGATCTTCATGGTAGGAATATACTCCTCACGGGCGAAAATATCAATTTTAGATATATAAAATCAGAATGGGCCATACCCTCGCCGCCAGGGCGGACCTATACTCGAACCAGTAAAGAGGGGGCATGGCATGAATACCGTAGCCGGCATAGACATGGGAACCCAGAGCGTAAAGGTGATCCTCTACGACTGGGAAAACAGGAAGATAATCGCCCGGTCTCAGGTACCGGTGGACATAATCGCGAAAAACGACGGAACCCGGGAACAAAAGACCGAGTGGTACGACGCGGCCCTCGACTCGTGCTTCGGCGCCTTCACCGCGGAACAGCGCGCCACCGTGCGCGCGATCGGCGTCTCGGGCCACCAGCACGGTTTCGTGCCCCTCGGCGCGGACGGGAAGGCCCTGTACAACGTAAAGCTCTGGAACGACACCTCCACCACCGAGGAATGCGCGATCCTGACCGAGGCCGCCGGGGGTAACGACGCGGTGATCTCCGAGGTATGCAACCTCATGCTGCCCGGCTTTACCGCCCCGAAGATCCTCTGGCTGAAGCGCCACCAACCGGAAGCCTTCGCGAAACTCAAATACGTCATGCTGCCCCACGACTACCTTAACTTCCTCCTCACCGGCTCCTACAAGATGGAGTGCGGCGACGCTTCGGGCACCGCCCTTTTCAACGGGATCCGGCGGGAATGGTCGAAGAAGATATGCGCCCTCGTCGATCCGGGACTCCTCGGGCTGCTCCCCCCCCTCATCGATTCCCGGGAGGCGGTCGGAACCGTTTCCGCCGGGGCGGCCGCGCGGTTCGGCCTTCCGGAAGGGATTCCCGTCTCCTCCGGGGGCGGCGACAACATGATGGGCGCGATAGGCACGGGAACGGTGCGGGACGGGTTCCTGACCATGAGCCTCGGCACCTCAGGCACCCTCTACGGCTATACCGAGAGTCCCGTTTCGGACCCGGTCCGGGGGCTTTCGGGCTTCAATTCCTCCACCGGCGGCTACCTTCCCCTGCTTTGCACGATGAATTGCACCGTCGCGACCGAGCAGACCCGGACGCTTTTCGGGCTGGGGGTAAAGGAATTCGACGAGTGCGCGGACAAGGCGCCGATCGGCGCTGAAGGGGTGGTCTTCCTCCCCTTCTTCAACGGCGAGCGCACCCCGAACCTCCCGAACGGGCGCGCGAGCATCAACGGGATAACCGCGGCGAACTGCTCGCGGGAAAACATAGCCCGGGCGGCCATGGAATCGGCGATCTTCGGCATGAGGATCGGCCTCGAGGCCTTCCAGGCCCTGGGCTTCCGCGCCCGGGAAATCCGGCTCATCGGCGGCGGGGCCAAGAGCGCGGTGTGGCGGAAGATGGCGGCGAACGTCATGAACCTCCCGGTGAAGCGCCCCACGAGCGACGAGGCGGCCGCCATGGGCGGCGCGATTCAGGCGCTCTGGTGCCTTCTCTCCCTCCGCGGGGAGAACGTCCCCATAGCGGAGCTCACGGACGCCCACGTCACCATAGACGAGGAGGATTGCATCAATCCCGATCCCCAGGCCGTGGCGGCCTACGACCGCGCCTACTCGGAATACAACCGGTATCTCGGGGCCCTCGCGCCCTTGTACGTGTAATGCTTTTATAAGGAGATAGACTATGAAAAGACAGCTTTCCATGCCTTTCTGGTGCGTGAGGAGCACCGTCGGAGACCCCTTCGGCGGTCCCGTGATGGACGAAGTGAGCGCCCTCGAGGCCTGCGACATTCTCTGCGACGCCAAGGCCAAGGGCCTGATCGATTTCACCTCCACCCACGACGACGATATCGTCGAATGGGATCCCCTGAACCCGATGGACGACCAGGATCCCTCGAGCCCCGCCTACAAGACCCTCCACGCCCTCAAGGAAAAGATGGATAAGGCCGGCCTCAAGATGAAGATGGTCACCTGCAGCCTCCACGGCGACCGGCTCTTCCGCAACGGCGGGCTGACGAACCCCGACCCGGAAATCCGCGCCCTGGCCGCCCAGAAGGTCATGCGCACACTGCGCATCGGCAACTTCTTCGGCGCCGAGTACTTCACCTACTGGGTAGCCCGCGACGGTTTCGAGTGCCAGTTCGCGGTCGACTGGGCGCAGGCCTACAAGAGAATCGAGGCGGGACTCAACCTCGCCACGCGCTACATCAAGGAAAACAAGCTCTCGATCAAGTATTGCACCATCGAGCCCAAGCCCAACGAGCCCCGGGGAGAGATGTTCCTCGCGACCACCGGCCACGCCCTGGCCCTCATCAGCCGCCTCGAGGATCCCTCGATGTGGGGCGTGAACCCCGAGCTTCTCCAGCACGAGGGCATGACCAACCTGTCCGCCACCAACGCGACCGGCATGGCGATCAACGCGGGCAAGCTGCCCTTCCTCCACGTGGGCAACCAGAAGGCCGGCCAATTCGACAACGACAACCCGATCCTCACCGGCATGGACGGCCTGAAGGAAATGATCTCCGTGTTCTGGATCCTGGAGAAGCTCGACTGGAAGGGACACATCGAGTTCGACAACCACCTCCTCCGCGCCGACTCCGCGCCCGGCGAGGCGAACCGCATCCAGCTCCGCAAGGACTTCATCAAGCACAACGTGGACAGCTACCGCATGGCGGAAAAGAAAGCCGAGGAACTCGCCGCGAGCAAGGAATTGAACGACCTTCGCGCCGCGATGCTCGACAAGGCCTCCCCCATAGAGAAGGCCCTCGAGAGCTATGACCTCAAGGCCATCCAGGCCGCCAAGATCGACTACAAGAAGGTGCTCGAAACCCCCGCGTCCAACGCGAAGATCGACTACGCCTTCAACAAGGCGCTCCTGGGCATGTAACGGACGGGCATTCCGCCATACCGGAATACGCGAACGGGGCGAAACGCTATCCTTCATGGACTGGCGTTTCGCCCTTTTTCTTTACTGGATAAAGAATTGGCCTTGACAATACGGCCCGACGGCCCGATACTGGCGACACCATGAAAGAACGAGACAATTCTCACGACGCGTATCTTCCCGGCGGGCTCGCGCCGGATTTCCAGCTCCTCGTACTGACTCCCTACAAACGGGAGGATCTCGCCTCCATCGCGGGGGGCGCCGACCCGGAAGGTTTCAAGCGGGTCGATCTCGCCCTCGGCACCTGGGGGCTTCTGTATATTCGGGAAGGGGTGCCGGGCTTTTACGTTCCCCCGTCGGAGTCCGCCATGGCGGCGCTTATCCGGGGACCCAACGGCAACCGTCCCGAACCCATTTACCTGACGCTCTCCGCCGACCGGATGGTCGGAACGCGATACGAAGAAGGGAAAAGGAAGGACCCCCCCGGCATTGCGGGCGTCCTCGCCCGGGCGTTCGGCCTGGGAAACAAGGACCGGATCGACATCGCCTGGAACGGGAGCGACGGCGCGTCCCGCTCGGTCGATTTCTTCCCCATGCGAGAGGACGCGTCCTTCCTCGCGGCCCTCAGGGCCCTTCCCTGGTTCATGGAATGAGACCGTTGAAAGGGGATTCCGGGCAGACCCATTTCGTCGGCGTAACCGTTTCGGGGCCGCTCGCGGAAACGGTCGCGGCCTGCCGGAGATGGATGCACGAACGGTACGGCTGCAAGTCCGGCCATCAGACCCCGCCACACGTTACCCTCATTCCCCCCTTCGCCCTCCCCGAGGACGTACCCGTTGGTGACCTCGAAACGGTACTCGCGGAGTTCGCCGCCCGCGCCTCGCCCTTCCAGGCCCGCCTCCGCGGTTTCGGCGCCTTCGCCGAGCGGACGGTATTCGTCCGGGTGGAACCGAACCCGGCATGGGACCGCTGGCATGACGGCCTTTACTCCCTGGCGCGGACGGGATTCCCCTCCCTCCTCAAGGCGGACAAGCGGCCTTTCACGCCGCACCTCACGGTCTCGAACCGGGACATTCCCCCGGGGGCGGTTCCCGAGGCCCTCGCCCATTTTCAGCATTTCAACCTCGACCTGACCGTCCCGGTGGACCACGTGGCGCTTTTCGAGCGCGTCGGGTCCCGGTGGGAAATACGAAACGGCTGGTACGCCGAATAAACGGAAAAGCCCCCCGAAGGCATCGCCTCGGGGGGCTTTTTTTTTTTTAGCGCGCGGTCAGTTCTTCATGCCGGTCGTGGTGATGCCCTGCACGAGGTGCTTCTGGAACGCCACGAAGACCGCGAGCACCGGCACGAGCGACAGGGTGCCCATGGCGAAGATCGCGCCCCAGTCGGTGGACGACATGGGGTCCGAGAACATCCTGAGCGCGAGGGACACGGTGAAAAGCTTCGTCTTGTTCAGGTAGAGGAGCGGCCCGAGGAAGTCGTCCCAGCGCCAGTAAAAGCTGAAGATCGCGGTGGTGATGAGCGCGGGCTGCAGCAGCGGGAAGATGATCGACCTGAAAATCCTGAACCGTCCGCAACCGTCGATCCAGGCCGACTCGTCCAGCTCGATCGGGATTCCCCGGATGAACTGCAGCATAAGGAAAATGAAGAAGGGCTGGCCCAGGAACATCGGCACGATGAGGGGGAGCATGGTGTTCACCCAGCCGAGTTTCTGGAAGATGATGAACTGGGGAATCATGATGACCTGGTAGGGGATGATCATGGTGGCGAACATGCAGGCGAACCAGAACCCCCGCAGGCGGAACCGGATCCGGGCGAAGCCGAAGGCCACCACCGCCGACGAGAACACGGTCCCGACCGTGGCGAGGATCGCGTAGAGAAATGAGTTCTTGAAGAAGGTCGTGAAGGTGATCTTACCGATGAACTTCCAGCCCCGCGCGTAGTTGTCCAGCTGGAAGGCCTTCGGCAGGAGCGAGGCGGAGCCGAATATTTCCGTCGCGGACTTGAAGGAATTCGAGATCATCCAGAGGATCGGGTAGACCATGACGAAGCCGAAGAAGAACATGCCGGCCAGGTAGAGGACGTTTCCCGGCGAGAGTTTTCGCTTAATGGTTTCGGCGCGCATTATTTGCCCTCCTTCGTTTCGTAGTAGACCCACCCGGCGGAGCTCTTGAACAGGAAGACCGTGCAGGCGCCGATCAGGATGACGAGGAACCAGGCCATGGCGCTGGCGTAGCCCATCTGGTAATA
>QKCE01000331.1 GCA_003245785.1 Spirochaetales bacterium
CTTCGTGTTCCTCCTGAACGGGTTCTTCGGCTTTGATGGCCTCGTATTCACCCAGCCCTTGGTCGATATCTTCACCGCCGCCCTCGCCGCGGTGATCCTCCGCCACACTATCCGGCGCGACCCGATCCTGCGGTCTCCCGCCCGGACCCCGGTTGGGCCTATTGCGGATTATGGAGAAACTCGATAAAAACCCTTGCCGTTGGAAAGGGCGATATAGTACATTTTGTGATCATGAACGTAATTGATCTTAGAAGCGATACCGTCACCTGGCCGACCCCCGAGATGAGGGCGGCCATGGCCGCGGCGCCCGTGGGCGACGACGTGTATGGCGACGACCCGACCGTCCGGGAGCTCGAGGCCTACGCCGCGAGCATTTCCGGCAAGGAAGCTGCCCTTTTCGTTCCCTCGGGAACCTTCGGCAACCAATTGGCCTTGTTTACCCATTGCCCCCGGGGCAGCGAGGTGATTCTCGACGAGCAGTGCCATATCGTGCAGCACGAGGCGGGGGCGGCGGCGGTAATCGCCGGCGTTCAGCTCCGGCCCGTCGACTGCGCCGGGAAGCACCTTTCCGCCGATTGCGTGGAAAAGAGGGTCCGGGTCGGCGACGACATCCACGAGCCCAAAACCTCCCTGATATGCGTGGAAAACGCCCATTCCAACGGGACCGTGATGGACCTCGCCGCCATGGAAGCCATCCGTCGCGTGGCGGACAAGCACCATCTCCCCGTGCACCTCGACGGCGCCCGGCTTTTCAACGCGGCGACGGCCCTGGGCGTGCAGGCCCGGGAGATAACCCAGTTCGCCGACTCCGTCATGTTCTGCCTCTCGAAGGGCCTCTGCGCCCCCGTGGGCTCGATCCTCGCCGGCCCCCGGAAATTCATAGACCAGGCACGGCGCAACCGAAAGCTCATGGGCGGCGGACTCCGGCAGGCGGGCGTTCTCGCCGCGGCGGGACTCATCGCCCTCAAGGAAATGAGGCTCCGGCTCGACGCCGACCACGAAAACGCGAAGGTTCTCGCGAAAATGCTCGCCGAAATACCCGGAATGAGGGTAAACCTCGATTCGGTGCAGATAAACATGGTATACTTTACCCACGAAAACCAGGCCTCCATCGACGAAGAAGCCTTCGTCGAGTTCATGAAGGATAAGGGAATCCTGATCAACGGGAGCGACGCGGGGGGAAATTTCCGCTTCGTAACCCATAACTGGATAACCAGGGACCACGTGGCGACTATCGCCCGGGCTGTGGGGGACTTTTACTCGGGAGACTGACGGATATGAAGGTGAAAACGGCGGTGACCGCAGCCGATGAGCGGACAAGACTCGTCAACCGCGCCGCCGTTATCGCCCTCGTCGGGAACCTCGCCCTGGCGCTCGCGAAAATTACCGTGGGCTTCGCGACGGGAAGCCTCGCGGTGGTCGGCGACGGAATCGACTCCTCGACCGACGTCGTCATCGCGATAATGACCCTCGCCGTCGGCTTTATCATCAACCGGCCCTCCGACAAGGAACACCCCTGGGGACACAGCCGCGCCGAAACCGTGGCGACCATCGTCCTCGCCTTCGTGATCGTGATCGCGGGGCTACAGCTTTTCCATTCATCCTGGGAACAACTCCGCGACGGTTCCCGCCGCGCCCTCCCGAACGCCCTGGCGCTGGTCGTGACCGGCGTGTCCGTCGCGGGGAAGATCGCCCTGGCGGCGAGCCAGCGCTCCCTCGGCAGGCGCGCGGGAAGCGCGATGATCCTGGCGAACGCCCGGAACATGTCCAACGACGTGCTCATTTCCGCGGCGGTCCTCGTTGGCCTCGGCGCCTCGAGGCTCTTCGGCATGCCGGCCCTCGACGCCCTTACGGCCCTGGCGGTAAGCCTCTGGGTCATGAAATCCGGCCTCGGCATCTTCATGGACCTGAACTCCGAGCTCATGGACGGAAACGCCGACGACGGGCTTTACCGCACCCTCTTCGAGGCGGTGACCTCCGTGCCCGGCGCGGGAAACCCCCACCGGGCGAGGATACGCAAGATGGCGAGCCTGTGGGATATCGATCTTGATATAGAGGTGGACGCGAACAGGACGGTGCGGGAAGGCCACCGGATCGCCGAGGCGGTGGCCGCGGCCATTCGGAAAGCGATTCCCGACGTGTACGACATAATGGTGCACGTGGAGCCCTCGGGGGGCGGACAGCACGACGAGCAGTTCGGGCTCTGCGCCAAAGACGTGGATCAGGACCCGGAATAAGACGCCCAGGCGTCGATGAACTCCAGCATGTACTGCTGGACGTCGCCGAACCACTCGCGCTGGAGAGAGGCCGCCTTTACCCCGACGTAACGCCAATGCCAGCTTTCCCACCGGTACCCGGTGACCGGCTCGTACCCGTCGGGAAACGAGAGCGACCAGCCCCATTCTCCTCCGTGGGCGACCATCCACTTGCCCGCCTTGGTGAGCGCGAAATCGTCGGTAATCGAGCCGAGGTCCATCGCGGTTCCCAGCTGATGCTGGCTGGTGCCCGGGCGCGCGGACTCCCGGTCCGCCGCCGCCTGTCCCAATTCCCTCACGTTCCGCTCGTACACGGTTTTCTGGTATGTCCAGGAACGGTAACTCGAGCTTACGACCAACGTCACGCCGTCTTTTCTCGCGGCTTCGGCCATCCCGGCGAGGGACGCTTCCGCGGCGGCGCGGAGGGAAAGGCCTTCCCGGTTGAGTAGGTATGCCTTGCCGGTCCCGAGGGCCACGAGGTCCGGGGGGATATACGTCTCTCCCAAGGCATGGCGCTTGTCCACCAGGACGAGGAGCCCGCCCGAATCGGCGGCCACCGCGGCGCGGAGGGCCCCGTAGAAGGCTTCCCTATTCGCGTTGATCGCCCCGACTATCGACTCGGGGACGGAAGCGGGCACGGCGAAGGAGTTCCGGGGAAGCCGGTCCGGGGCGTTTCCCGCCCGGTAGGCCATCGGTTCCTCCGCGCCGCAGGCGGCGAGAACGAGTAGGGTCATGAAGGCGCACGCGGCGCCGAACGTCTTTTTCATCGCTTGAAATCCTTGATCGTCCATCCCCTTCTCCGCGCGATCGCCCGCAGCCTCGGGTCCGGATTCGCGGCCACCGGATGGCCGACCAGCTCCAGAAGGGGCAAATCGTGCACGCTGTCGGAAAAGAAGGAGCAAAACTGTTCGTCGGTCCCGCTCCGCTCGATGAACTTTTTTATGATATCCCGCTTGTAACGGGAAAAAACCGGCACCCCGACGAGTTTCCCGTCGAACCGCCCGTCGGTATACGAAAATTGGGTGCACACCACGTCCTCGGCGCCGATTCCGCAGTGCTGCGCCAGGGGATACACCGCCTCGAAGGGCGACGAGGTGGCCAGGATCACCCGGATACCCCGTTCCCGGAGCGCCTCGATCTCCCGAATCGCCCCCGGATAGAGCTTTCCCCGCAGGTACCTCGCGAAGGCCTCGCGGCCTATGGCCTCGAATTCTTCCCGGGAAATCCCCATAAGTTTCGGCAGGCTCCGGGAGAACAAAAAGTCCATCTCGAGGCTGAAGGCCCGGTATAATACGAAAACGACCGGGACCGCCAGAAGATACGGCCAAAAGATATAGCCCCGGCGAACGAGCTCGAACGCGAAAGCCAGGGGCGTCGCCCGGCGGGTTATGGTGTGGTCGACGTCGAAAAACGCGATCGATTCACGCTGCATGGCTAGAGGGTAATGAGAATGGTGCCCGAGCAAAGGCCCCGGCGAAAGCGCACCGTCGCCGCGAGGTTCCGGCACATGCGGAGCCCGATTCCCCGGTACCGCCCGGAATCGCGGTCGAAATGGGGCGCCACGGTCCGGTTCGCCCGGATCATCTCGCCGAAGTTGCAGGTTCCGTAGGAAATGCGCAGGCGGACGCATGAGTCGGCGCGCACCCAGAGGGATACCTGCTTCCGGAAGGGAAACCGGTTATGGGTGACGATATTGTCGAAAATTTCGGTCGCGATGAGGGTGAGCCGATTTTTCGCGTCTTGGGGAAGGAAATCGCATGTATTGATGAACGATTCAAGCACCGGAATATTCGCGTATTCCGGGAGAAGCCTCACTTGACGGACTTTCGCTTCCAACGCGTCACACGACCTCGGTCAGGGAATAGATGACGGTAAACATGTCGGTGAAGCCCGTCGACTCAATCGCGAGCCGAACCACTTCCGAGGGTTTCATCACGTACAGCTTGTTGCCGTGGGCCTCGCCGTCGTCGAGGGCGGCCATGAGAACGCCCAGCCCCGAGGAGGAAAGGTTCGAAACCCGGGAAAGGTCCAGGACGAGGTTAGTTTCCAGGATCAGGGAATACACCTTGTTCTGGAATTCGGTGTAGGTGTAGGAATTGATCGTGCCGGCCACCTCGAGGAGGGAGTAGTTTGAGCCGGTTTTCTCGACGATGGAGATATTTTCCATGGCTTTTTCCTTAGTGGGTGAGGTATTTGATCACGAGTACCGTGATGTCGTCGTCGAGCTCGCGGGAAACGAACTCGTTGAGGCTGTCGTAGAGGAACCGCGCGATGCGGCTCGACTGGTACCCGCGGTTGTCCATGAGAAGGCGCTGCACGCGATCCTTACCGAAGCGCTCGCCGCGGAGGTTCGTGGAATCGACGAGGCCGTCGGTGGTCATGAGGAGCACGTCCTCGGGATTGAGGCCGATCTTCTTCACCTTGAGGTGCTTCGATATGTCCTTGACGAAGCCGAGCACCTTGCCGTCGCCCTGGATCTCGATGGCGTTGTTGTAGGTCGAGGTGTAGAGGAACATGACCGGCACGCCGCAGTTGATGTAGTACAGCATGTTGTTCTTGAAGTCGATGAGCCCGAACACCCCGGCGAAGAAGGTTCCCTTCGGCAGGTTGTTCTTGATGAAGGCGTTGACCTTCACTATCAGCTGCTTGAAGTCCCCGGTTTCCCCGAGGAAGGTCCGCAACACCGACTTGAGGATTACCATCGACATGCTGGCGTTCAGGCCCTTGCCGGACACGTCGCCCATGACGAAGAGCGAGCGCTCCGAGCCCAGCTGGATGAAGTCGATGAAGTCGCCGCCGAGCTTGCGGGCCGAACGGGTGACGAAATCGACGTCGACCTTGTCGTGGTTGATCCTGTCTATGTTTTCCTGGATCGAGGAGATGATCTGCCCCGAAAACTCGATTTCCCGGTCGACCGTGAGGACGACGGACTCGTTGGCTATGTTCCGGAGGTAATAAAGGACGAGGAAGAAATTCGAATAGAGGCGCGAAAGCACCGAAAAGTCGTAGGAGGTGTAATCGGCGCCGCGCCGTTTCGGCCCCAGCAGGATAAGCCCGATGATCTTCTGGCCCTCGCGGAGCATGATGAAGGCGTCGGAGCGGGCGAGGTCGAAAATCTCGAGCAGGTCGCCCTTGATCTCCTCGTAGAGGTGCATGGTGATGGCCTGGGTCTTGAGCACGATCGAGTCCGGATGCCCCAGCATGAAGTCGATCGCCTTGTTCCCGGTCTTCAGCTCGTTCTTCGAGCCCGTGGAGGAAAACACGGTGCCCAGGTTTCCCTTTTCGTCGGCGACCATGATCTCGACGGTGGAGGCTTCCACGAAGTTTTCCAGGAGCGCGACCGTCGACTTGATGACCTCGTCGCCGCCGGAGCCGAAGTCGATGGCGTCGAGCCCCGCCTCGAGTTCCTGCTCGTATTCCGAGCCTACCCTTACGTAGCGGTGGAGGCGCCGGGCGATAATGCCCCGCAGGGTGAGCATGGCGACGGCAATGAGGACCATCGCCGCGGCGGCGAGGGGGGAAGGCCGCAGAAGGTTGAACATGAGCGCCACCGCGAGGGCGGCGAGGGCGCTGAAGGTCAGGTCGACGACGACGAAGTTGATGCCCGACGCCACGGACCGGCGCGAGTCGACCAGGGTCGATACCTGGAGGGACTGGTAGGTCAGGATGACTAGCACCGCCAGGGAAAAGGGAAACAGGGGAAGCGCCCAATAGTACCAAAGGGAGAGCCGGTAAAGCCCCAAGCCGGAAAGGAAGCCCGCGACGATCGACCCGCCGACGAGAAGCAGCCGCTGGCGGTAAATTCGGCTTTTCATGGAGACTGCCCGCAGAAGGATCGAGAGCAACGTGAGGGCCGGCAAGCCGAGGACGAACAC